>NZ_JBCDMW010000022.1:0-202943 GCF_038433155.1 Luteococcus sp. H101 | reverse complement strand
CGAGGCGCACCGGGCTCGTTCCTCGCCCTGCCTCGTCGAGCTACTCACGCTCGTCCCTCGCGCTCGTAGCGGCCCCTCGACAGGCTCGGGGTCCGTGGTGGGGCGGCCCGGTGAGCACGCCTCGCGCGCCGGGATTGGGCGGGTGGGCGGCCAACCACTAGGCTGGGGTCGGTCTGCATGGCCCCATACCGCAGGAAATGAGGAGAACCGTGACGCACGTCGTGGACGAGGCCTTCGACGCTTCGGTCACCGCTCGGCTGGCCCGGATCGAGGAGGATCTGGTGCAGGCGGCAGTGGCCGACAGCCCCTTCGTGACGGAGGCCGCCCGACACATCATCGACGCCGGCGGCAAGCGCTTCCGGCCGCTCTTGGTGATCCTCGGTTCCCACTTCGGCGCCGACTTCGACGAGGCCGACCTGGTGCGAGCCGCGCTGGTGGTGGAACTCACCCACGTCGCCAGCCTCTACCACGACGACGTCATGGACGACGCCGACAAGCGCCGCGGGGCGCCCAGCGCCAACCGTCGCTGGGACAACTCGATCGCCATCCTGGTGGGTGACTACCTGTTCGCCCGCGCCTCCACCACCGTCGCCGAGCTGGGCACCGAATACGTCCGGCTGCAGGCCGAGACCTTCGCCCGGCTGGTCCAGGGACAGATCGCGGAGACCCGCGGCCCGCAGGAGGGCGACGATCCGCTGGCCCACTACCTGCAGGTGGTGGCGGACAAGACCGGCTCCCTGATTGCCACCTCCGCCGTCTTCGGGGGCATGGTGGCCGGCGCCTCCGACGAGGTGTTGCGCGCCCTGGGCGCCTTCGGGGAACAGATCGGCGTCGTCTTCCAGCTGAGCGACGACATCATCGACATCACCAGCACCGTCACCGGCAAGACCCCCGGCACTGACCTGCGCGAGGGGGTGCCCACCCTGCCCACCCTGATGCTGCAGCCCTCCACCGACCCGGCCGACGAGCCGCTCAAGCAGCTGATTGCCTCCGACCTGTCCGACGACGACCGGTTGGCCGAGGCGCTGGCCGCCCTGCGGGCCCACCGGGTGATCGAGCAGGCCCGGGCCGAGGTGCAGCGGCACGCCGACCTGGCCCTGTCCCACCTGGCCCCGCTGCCCGACGGCCACGCCAAGACGGCGCTGGCCAAGATCTGCACCGACCTGGTGGGCCGCTCCAACTGACTCGCCGGCGCCCGTGACCCCAGGCGTGGCTCCGACCGGTACCCGACGGGAGTAACGATGCTCGACCTGCGCCGCCTGCACGTCCTGGCCGCCGTCGACCGGTTCGGCACCATGACCTCCGCGGCCGCGCACCTGCACATCACCACGTCGACCGTCAGCCAACAGATCGCGCTGCTGGAGAAGGACGTCGGGATGCCGTTGTTCGACCGTACCGGGCGCACGGTGCGGATCAACGAGGCGGGCGCCAGTCTGGTGGCGCACTACCGGCGGATCGTCGCCGTCGTCGAGGAGGCCGAGAGCAGCCTGGCCCGCTTCCGCACCGGCGTCGAGGGCGTCATCCGGATCAGCACCTTCCCCAGCTTCGCGTCGGCCGTGCTGCCCACCGTGTTGATGGCCCTGCGGGAACGCTATCCGCAGCTGGAACTGCTGGTGATGGACACCGAACCGCACGAGAGTGTCGCCCGGCTTCGCGAAGGCGAGATCGACGTCGCCGTGGTGGACAACAGCATCGCCTTGCCAGGGGAGGGAATCGACGTCATCCCCCTGGCCCGCGACGAGATCGTGCTCTGCCTGCCACCCCACCACCGCCCCACCCCGGCAGATCCGGCCGCCCTGGCCGACTTCGCCGACGAGGCGTGGGTGATGGACGCCGAGCACACCGGCTTCGAGGCCTGGATCAGCGACATCTGCCAGCAGGCAGGCTTCGAACCACGCGTGGTGGCACACTGCAGCAATCTGGTTGCCGCGCTGGGTCTGGTCCGCGCCGGATTCGGGGTGGCGTTGATGAGTTCGCTCAACCTGGGCCGGGAGACCGCGGACCTGATGGTCCGCCACGTGGAGCACGCCCCCTACCGGGAACTGCGCATCCTGGTGCGCACCGCCAGCCGGAACTCTCCCGTGGCCGGTGCCGTGGTGGGGGAGCTCAGCCGGGTCACCCGGGAGCACTATCGCCACAAGAACGCTTCAATCAGCAAGATTTCCAGCTGATTGTCCATTTTTCCCGCAATCATCCTTTGCGAAACGTCAACAGCGAGCATCCGTAGGTCGGACCTCATGGCCTCTCCGGGTCCCTAGAGTTGGTTTGGCGATCAGACAATTCACTGTTCGCCGTGACCGGCCGGACTACGACGACGACGTCGAGCGGCCTCTCGGGAAGGAAACAGCGTGGCTCTCAGCGTTCTGGACATCTACTCGATCGGGATCGGACCGTCGTCCTCGCACACCGTCGGTCCCATGCGGGCAGCGGGACTGTTCCTGGCCGAGCTGGACCAGGCGGGCCTGACCGGCTCCGTCGCGCGGGTGCGCAGTCAGCTCTACGGTTCACTGGGCGCGACCGGCCACGGCCATGGTTCCGACAAGGCGGTGTTGCTGGGGCTGATGGGGGAGGATCCGGAGCACGTCGACACCGAATCCGTCGACAGTCGGGTGGCGGCCCTGGAGAGTTCCGGGCAGTTGGTGCTGGGTGGTGGCCGCCGGATCGGCTTCAACCGCGCCGAGGACCTGGTGCTGCACCTGCGCGAGACCCTGCCGGCCCACCCCAATGGCATGTCCTTCGAGGCCTATGACGCCGATGGCGGGCTGCTGGCCAGCAGCCGCTACTACTCGATCGGCGGTGGCTTCGTGATCGACGAGCAGGCCGCCACCCGGCGGACCCCCCTGCTGGACCCCGAGGTGGAATTGCCCTACCGCTTCGACACCGCCAAGCAGTTGCTGGAGATCTGCGCCCGGGAGGGTCTGTCGATCAGCGACGTGATGCTGGCCAATGAGGCCACCTGGCGCCCCGAGGCCGAGACCCGCGCCGCCCTGTTGAACATCTGGCGCGTGATGGAACAGTGCGTCACCGACGGTTGCCGTCGCACCGAAGTCGCCCTGCCGGGTGGGCTGGCCGTACCGCGTCGGGCCCCGAAGCTGTACCAGGCGCTGCATGCGGAGACCGACTCCCAGGATCCGCTGCGGGCGATGGACTGGGTGAACCTGTTTGCCCTCGCCGTCAACGAGGAGAATGCCTCGGGTGGCCGGGTGGTGACCGCTCCCACCAATGGCGCGGCCGGGATCATTCCCGCCGTCCTGCACTACTACATGAAGTTCTGCCCGGGTGCCGACGAGGAGGGCGTGGTCCGCTTCCTGCTGACTGCGGCCGCCATCACCATCCTGATCAAGCAGAATGCCTCCATCTCGGGCGCCGAGGTCGGCTGCCAGGGCGAGGTTGGCTCCGCCTGTTCGATGGCTGCCGCCGGCCTGTGCGAGGTCCGGGGCGGCACCCCGGCCCAGGTGGAGAATGCGGCGGAGATCGGGCTGGAGCACAACCTGGGGCTGACCTGTGACCCGGTCGCCGGCCTGGTGCAGATTCCGTGCATCGAACGCAATGCGATTGCCGGTACCAAGGCGATCAATGCCGCTCGGATCGCGCTGCGCGGCGATGGCACCCACCAGGTGTCACTGGACGCCGCCATCCTGACGCTGCGCACCACCGGCGCCGACATGTCGAGCGACTACAAGGAGACCTCACGTGGTGGCCTCGCGGTCAACTACGTGGCGTGCTGAGGCACGCACCCAACCCTGCTGAGGAGCATCAACACATCATGAAGACAATGTTGTCTGACCAGGCCCAAGAGGCCGCTCCAGAACGGATCGAAGCCACCGCGCCGCGGTGGAATGGCTTTGACCGGAACTGGATGATCAGCCTGTTCGGCACCGCCATCGGTGCCGGCATCCTGTTCCTGCCGATCAATGCCGGCGCCGGCGGCGTCTGGCCCCTGCTGGTGGTATCGCTGATGGTGGCGCCCATGACCTATCTGGCCCACCGTTCCCTGTCCCGGATGATCTGCCACTCCCGTCGGCCCGGCGACGACATCACCGTCGTCGCCAAGGACTTCTTCGGTGAAGGCTTCGGGAAGCTGGTCACCGTGCTGTACTTCTTCGCGATCTACCCGATCGTGTTGATCTACGGCATCGGGATCACCAACACCGTGGACAGTCTGATCGTCAACCAGTTCCACCAGCCGTCTCCGCCCCGCGCGGTGCTCAGCTTCATCCTGATCGCGGCCATGATGGGCGTGATGGTCGCCGGGCAACGGATCATGCTGATCGTGACCGGCTGGCTGGTCTACCCGCTGATCGCCGTGCTCTTCGGCGTCACCGTCTATCTCATTCCCAGCTGGAAGCTGGACTTCTTCACCGCCGACGTGCCCTCGGCCGGCAGCCTGGCCAAGTCGATCTGGCTGATGATTCCGGTGATGGTCTTCGCCTTCAACCATTCCCCGGCGATCAGCCAGTTCTCGCTGGCGATGAAGCAGGAGTACGGCCAGCACGCCCCGGACAAGGCCTCCCAGGTGCTCAAGCGCACCACGGTCCTGTTGGTGGTCTTCGCGATGGGCTTCGTCTGGTCCTGCGTCCTGGCGCTCGGTGTCGACGGCCTGGCCGAGGCCCGCAAGACCAATCTGCCCGTGCTGAGCTACCTGGCCAATGTCAACGGTGCCCCGTTCATCTCCTACCTGGGCCCGGTGGTGGCGATCACCGCCATCGCCTCCTCCTTCTTCGGGCACTACCTGGGCGCCGCGGAGGGCCTGGCCGGCATCGTCCGCTTCGCCGACCCGGACGCCCGCAAGATCAGCAATCCGCTGTTGACCAAGGCCATCGCCGGCTTCATGTTCCTCACCACCTGGCTGGCCGCCGTGGTCAACCCGAGCATCCTGTCGATGATCGAGCAGCTCTCCGGCCCGATCATCGCGATGGTGCTCTTCCTGCTGCCGATGTGGGCGATCCATCGGGTGCCGGTGCTGCAGCGCTACCGCGGCCGGGCCTCCAATGTCTTCGTCGTGGTGGCCGGACTGCTGGCCGTCAGCGCCGTGGTCAGCGGTTTCCTGGCCTGAGCGTCCAAGAAATTCCTCGCCCCGTCGTCGGGATTCGGACACCGACGGCGGGGCGAGAGTCTACCCGGGCCGGGCCTCACCAGATGGTCACCCGATCCTCGGGGGCGAGCCACATGCCGTCCTGGGCAGTGGTGCCGAAGGCCTCGTGGAAGGCATCCACATTGCGCAGGATCTGGTTGCACCGGAACTCCGCGGGGGAGTGCGGGTCCACCACCAGCATTCGGCGGGCATGCTCATTGCGGGCCTTGCTGGACCAGATGGTGGCGTAGCCGTGGAAGAAGCGTTGGGTGCCGGTCAATCCGTCGACCGGCTCCGGCTCCACCCCGTCGGTGGCCATCCGCCAGGCCTTCAGCGCAATCCCCACCCCGCCCAGGTCACCGATGTTCTCCCCAATGGTGAAGGCACCGTTGACGTGCACCGGCGGCTGGTCGTCGGCCAGCTCCAGCGGGGTCAGCGCGTTGAACTGCTCCACCAGCGCTGCGGTGCGTTCGGTGAAGGCCGCCCGGTCCGCGTCAGTCCACCAGTTGCGCAGCTTGCCGTCGCCGTCGCAGGTGGACCCCTGGTCGTCGAAGCCATGGCCGATCTCGTGCCCGATCACCGAGCCGATGCCGCCATAGTTGACCGCGTCGTCGGCATCCGGGTTGAAGAAGGGCGGTTGCAGGATCGCGGCCGGGAAGACGATCTCATTGCGCAAGGGGTGGTAGTAGGCATTGACCGTCTGCGGGGTCATCAGCCACTCGTCGCCATCCACCGGCCGGGTCAGCTTGGCCAGCTGGTAGCGGGTCTCGAATTCGTCGACGCGCAGCACATTGCCCACCAGGTCACCGGGGATGAGTTCCAGCGCGGAGTAGTCCCGGAAGTTCTCCGGGTGGCCGATCTTGGGGGTGAAGGCGTCCAGTTTGCGCAGCGCCTCCGCCCGGGTGTCCTCACCCATCCAGTCCAGGGCCGTGATCGACTCGCGGTAGGCGGCCAGCAGGTTGGCCACCAGCTCGTCCATCCGCTCCTTGGCGGATGCGGGGAAGTAGCGCTGCACGTAGACCTTGCCGACGGCCTCACCCATGGCGCCCTCCACCAGGGCCACCCCCCGCTTCCAGCGGGGCCGCTGCTGCTCGACGCCCTGCAGGGTGCGCTCGTAGAAGTCGAACCGCTCGTCGACGAAGGCGGTGGACAGCCAGGGGGACAGCGCGGTGACAATCCGCCACCGGCACCAGGCCCGCCACTGCGGCAGTCGCTCGATGGTGAGCAGCTCGGCCGCCTCGGTGAGGAAGCTGGGCTGGCCGTTGACCACAAGGTCCAGCTGCTCCGGGTTGGCCTGCATCCCCGCCGCCAGCCGGTCCAGGTGCAGCCCGGGCACCTCGTCGGTCAACCGCAGCCAACTGGTGGGGTTGTACTTGGCGGCCAGGTCCCGGGTCCGTTCCCGGGCCCAGTGGCGACGGGCGATCTCGGTCTCCAGGGCCACCACCTGTGCGGCCTGCTCCGCGGCGTCGGACACGCCGGCCAGGGACAGGCTGCGTTCCACATGGGCCCGGTAGGCCGCCAGCAGCTCGGCGTGCTCCTCGGCCAGGTAGTAGTCCCGGTCCGGCAGCCCGATCCCGCCCTGTTCCAGGAAGAGCGCATACCGGGTGGGGTCGGCCATGTCCGCGTCAGGGCCAAGCTGCACCAGCGCACCAATCCCGTGCGCCAGGCTCCAGCCCCAGTGCTCCGCCAGCTCCTCGACGCCCACGATCCGATCCACCCGGTCCAGCAGCGGTTCCAGCGGGCCCGCGCACAGCGCCTCGATGGCGTCGGTGTCCAGGAAGTCCCGGTAGAGGGTGGCCACCTTGTCCGCCTCCTCGACGGGTTTCTCCACCCCGGGCCGGGCGGCCAGTTCCTCGATGATCTCCCGCACCGCCCGGCGGGACTTCTCCGTCAGGTCGACGAAACTGCCGGCCGAGGGCTTGTCCGGGTCGATCGGGGCCTGGGCCAGCCAGGCGCCGTTGACATGCCGGAAGAGGTCATCCTGGGGCCGGATCGCGGGATCGATGCGGCTGGAGTCAAGAGCTGGAATCACCCCGCCCAATCTAGCGGGCCGGGCCCGTCGACGGGCCGATCCCGACGGGCATTGTCAGCCGCGCCGTCGGATGCGAGGCTGGGCCCATGACCGAGACTCGCATCGTCAGTGCCGAGCGGGAGATCGCCGCCCCGTTCGAGGAGATCTTCGAGCTGATCGCCGACCCGGCGCTGCAGCCGCAGTGGGACGGCAACGACAACCTGACCCAGGCGGCCCGGGGGCAGCGGGTGCACAGGGTTGGCGACGTCTTCCGGATGATCGTCACCGGCAACCGGCCCCGAGACAATGAGGTGGTGGAGTTCACCGAGGGCCGGCTGATCGCCTGGAAGCCATCGCCGGTGGGCGAGCCCCAGCCCGGCCAGCTGTGGCGCTGGGAGCTGGAACCGCGCGGGCCGCGGGTCACCCTGGTGCGGCACACCTATGACTGGACCGAGCTGCACGACGAACAGCGTCTGGCCCGGGCGCGGACCACCACCCCGGCCAACCTGATGGCCTCGATCGAGCGGCTCAAGGAGCTGGCCGAGTCCCAGACCCAGCCGGGCTGAGCACCCGGCTCAGTGCCGGATCTCCCAGGTGTCCTTGCCGTCCAGCATCGCCTGCAGACCCGCATCGACGGCCCGGCTGCCCTTGGCCAGCTCCACCTGCTCGCGCGCCAGGTCGTCATAGGCCGGGCGCTCCACATTGCGGAAGATGCCGATGGGGGAGCGGTGCAGCACGCCGCCGTCGGTCAGCCGGCTCAGGGCGAAGGCCAGCGACGGGTCCGCGTGCTGCGCGTCGTGCACCAGGATGTTGTCCAGCCCCACCTCGGAGACCTCGACGACGTCCACCGAGCCGTCGCCGTGCTGCACGACGCCCAGGTGGTTGTCCTTGCCGAACAGGATCGGCTCGCCGTGCCGCAGTGGGATGATCGCCTCGTCGGACTGCGGGCCCTTGATGGCGTCGAAGGCACCGTCGTTGAAGATCGGGCAGTTCTGGTAGATCTCCACCAGGGCGGCGCCGCGGTAGTCGGCGGCGGCCTTCAGCACCTCGGAGAGGTGCTTGCGGTCCGAGTCGACGGTGCGGGCCACGAAGCCCGCCTCGGCGCCCAGCGCCAACGAAACCGGGTTGAAGGGGGTGTCCAGCGAGCCCAGCGGGCTGGACTTGGTCACCTTGCCGGCCTCGGAGGTGGGGGAGTACTGGCCCTTGGTCAGGCCGTAGATCCGGTTGTTGAACAGCATGATGGTGACGTTCACATTGCGTCGCAGCGCGTGGATCAGGTGGTTGCCACCGATGGACAGCGCATCACCGTCGCCGGTGACCACCCACACGCCAAGGTCCGGCCGGGTGACCGCGACGCCGGTCGCGATGGCCGGGGCCCGGCCGTGGATGGAGTGCATGCCGTAGCTGTCCACGTAGTACGGGAAGCGCGAGGAGCAGCCGATCCCGGAGACGATCACGGTGTTCTCCCGCTTGATCCCCAGCTCCGGCATCATCCCCTGGAAGGCGGCCAGGATGGCGTAGTCGCCGCAGCCGGGGCACCAGCGGACCTCCTGGTCACTGGTGAAGTCCTTGCGGTTGAGCGGCTCGAGGCTCAACGGCACCCCGGCCAGGCCGCGGTACTCGCTGGTCTGCTCGGTGACGGGGGTCTGGGTCGCGGTCACTTGGTCTCCTGTGGGGTCTGCTCGACGGCGTCCGCGGACTCCTCGATCTGGGTGTCGATCGGGACGTCGGGATGGTCGGGGTCGATGGCGTCGATCTCGGTCTCCAGGTCGGCCGCCAGCTCGCTGAGCGAGATCGGCAGGCCGAAGACCTTGGAATAGCTGTGCACGTCGACGAGGTACTTGGCGCGCAGCATCATGGCGAACTGGCCCAGGTTCATCTCCGGCACGATCACCCGGTCATAGGCCTTGAGCACCTCGCCCAGGTTGGCGGGCAGCGGGTTCAGGTGGCGCACGTGCGCCTGCGCGACGTGCCGGCCGGTCTTGCGCACCCGGCGCACCGCGGCCGTGATCGGGCCGTAGGTGGAGCCCCAGCCCAGCACCAGCACCTTGGCCTTGCCCGACGGGTCATCCACCTCGACGTCGGCGATGTCGCGCACGATGCCGTCCACCTTGGCCTGGCGCAGCCGGACCATCGCGTCGTGGTTGGCCGGATCGTAGGAGATGGCACCGGTGCCGTCGGCCTTCTCGATGCCGCCAATCCGGTGCTCCAGGCCCGGGGTGCCGGGCTTGGCCCAGGCGCGGGCCAGGGTCTCGGGATCCCGCTTGTAGGGCAGGAAGGCGTCCCCGTCGTTGGGCTCGGTGGCGAAGTTCGGGTCGATCGCGGGGATCTCGTCCACCTGCGGGATCTTCCACGGCTCCGCGCCGTTGGCCAGGTAGCCGTCGCTCAGCAGCACGACGGGGGTGCGGTAGACCACGGCGATCCGCACCGCCTCCACCGCCATGTCGAAGCAGTCGGCGGGGGTGGCGGGCGCCAGCACCGGAACCGGTGCCTCACCATTGCGGCCGTACATCACCTGCAGCAAGTCGGCCTGCTCGGTCTTGGTGGGCATGCCCGTCGACGGCCCGGCGCGCTGCACGTCGACCACCACCAGCGGAAGCTCGGTCATCACGCCCAGGCCGATGGTCTCCGCCTTGAGCGCGATGCCGGGGCCGGACGTCGAGGTGACGCCCAGCGCCCCCGCGAAGGAGGCGCCCAGCGCGGCGCCGACGCCGGCGATCTCGTCCTCCGCCTGGAAGGTGATCACGCCCTGCCCCTTGTGCTTGCTCAACTCGTGCAGGATGTCGGAGGCCGGGGTGATCGGGTAGGAGCCCAGGAAGAGCTGCAGGCCCGCCTTCTGGGCGCCGACGATCAGGCCGTAGCTGGTGGCGGTGTTGCCGGAGATCTGGCGGTACCGGCCGGTCTGCATCGGGGCCTTGGCCACCTCATAGCGCACCGCGAACTCCTCGGTGGTCTCACCGTAGGCGTAACCGGCGCGGAAGGCGGCGATGTTGGCGTCGCGGATCTCCGGCTTCTTGGCGAACTTCTCGCCCAGGAAGGCCTCGGTGCCCTCGGTGGGGCGGCTGTAGAGCCAGTTCAGCAGGCCCAGCGCGAACATGTTCTTGCTGCGGGCGGAATCCTTGCGGCCCAGGCCGAAGTCCTTCACCGAGGCGACGGCCAGGCCGGTCAGGTCCAGCGCCACCAGCTGGTAGTCGGCCAGCGAGCCGTCCTCCAGCGGGTTGGCCTCGTAACCCACCTTGGCCAGGTTGCGCTTGGTGAACTCGGCGGTGTCCACCAGCAGCAGCCCGCCGCGGGGCACGTCCTTCAGGTTGGCCTTCAGGGCGGCCGGGTTCATCGCCACCAGCACGTCGGGACGGTCGCCCGGGGTGACGATGTCGAAATTGGCGAAGTGCAGCTGGAAGCTGGACACGCCGGGCAGGGTGCCCTGGGGGGCGCGAATCTCGGCCGGGAAGTTCGGCAGGGTGGAGATGTCATTGCCCAGGGTGGCGGAGTCATGCGTGAAGCGATCTCCGGTCAGCTGCATACCGTCGCCGGAGTCGCCGGCGAAGCGAATCACCACTCGATCGAGCACATGCACAGCGGACACGGGGGCCTCTTTCCAACGGGGAGAACAACACTCAGTCTGCAAGCCTAAACCCTCGCGAAAAAGGGGGTGGGAGCCTGTCACGTTAGGCTGGCCGTCGTGACGGGTATTGCGCAGGGCAGATTCATCGACTGGTTCGGCGACCATTCCGTGGTGGTCGTGGACCTCGCGCTGGCCTGTTGCGCCATCGAGACCGAGTTTGCGGTGCCCGCGGGCGCACCGCGGCTGGAGCGGGTTCCCGACGGCGCCCAGGTGGTGGCGGTGGTCTCCGGCACCCTGACGGACGCGCTCAGTGGCATTGTCAAGGAGGAAGTTGACAACCTTCCGGGGGCTTTTGTGGTGAGCTTTGGCGCCTGCGCCTGCGCGGGCGGTCCGTACTGGGACGCCCCGTCGGTGACCAAGGGGGTGGACCAGCTGGTGCGGGTGGACCGCTACATCCCTGGTTGCCCGCCACCGCCCGAGGCTCTGGGCCTGGTGCTGGGCGAGCTGCGCACCGGGCTGGAGGTGGCACGGTGAGCGCCCATGGCCTGGACGACCAGCTGCGCGACGTCGACCCGGACACCTGGTTGGCGGCCATCTCCACGGCGTTGGCGCAGGGTTTCGGCTTCTTCGACTGGCTGGGTTGCGTCGACGAGATTGGCCGCGCCGACGAGCTGCGGGTGGTGTTGCGGCTGGTGAACTTCGACGCGACGCCACCGCGCGGGCTGCGGCTGCAGACCCGGGTGCCCCGGCAGGCTCCGGTGTTGCCGAGTTGCATCGGCCTGCTGCCCGGAGCCGCCTGGCACCAGCGCGAGGTGCATGACTTCTTCGGCGTGGTCTTCGACGGCGCGGACCTTGCGCCGCTGTTGAACCATGCCCCAGCGGGTGCGGAGCCCGTGCGTGGGCTGCGCAAGGACGTGGTGCTCGCAGCCCGGGCGGCCCAGCCCTGGCCTGGTGCCAAGGAGCCGGGGGAGGGGGCGGCCGCGCCCAGCCGACGCAAGATGGCGCCGCCCGGGGTGCCCGATCCGGATGTCTGGGGGGACCGCGACCCCGCCGCCCCCCTTCCCGATCCCGCCGAGATTGCCGCCGCTGTGGCCGGGGGCCGAGTGAGGAGGCGTCGATGACCGAACAGCCCCGGCCCGTCCAGGGCCACGGCTCGATCCGCCTGATCGAGGACAAGTGCACGTCCTGCATGATCTGTGCCCGGGAGTGTCCGGCCTGGTGCATCCAGATCGACTCGCACACCGAGCAGGTCAGTGGTCAGGGTGGAGCCCCGATCGGCGGGGCCGCGGCGTCGGCCACCAGCGGCTATGCCCGCGCCCGCCAGCGGTCGGTGAACGTGCTGGACCGCTTCCAGATCGACTGGTCGTTGTGCATGTACTGCGGCATCTGCGTGGAGCAGTGCCCCTTCGACGCCCTGGAGTGGGCCGGCCGGCACGTGGCAACCGCGGACCACCCGGGCGGCCTGCACCACGGCCGCGAGCAGCTCCGGTGAGCGTCGCCCCCACCGGATCCTGGATCGGTGACCTGGAGCTCCACTGGAGCAGCGTGCGCACGGCATGGCGGGTGCGGCACGTGCGCCGGGGTGCCTACGGCACCCTGCTGATCGCGCTCGGTTCGTTGACCCCCGCCTACCTGCCGCAGAACTCGCCGTGGTGGCGGATGTTGCGCCTGCTGCACGTCACCGGCACCCCCGCCCGGATCGGCGGGACGCTGCTGGTGATGGCCGGCCTGATGCTGCTGGTGGACGCCTGGTTCCGGATGCGGCCCGGGGCCCAGCCCGAGGGTGAAGCGGTGGCCTACACCCACCTCAAGCACTGGGCGGTGCTGGCCATCTGGGGCGCCCCCTTCCTGCTGGCCCCACCCATCTTCAGTCACGACGCCTACTCCTACGCCGCCCAGGGCTGGCTGATCCACAATGACATCAACCCGTACCACGGCAATGTGATGCTGCTGCCCGGTTCCTTTGCGGACCAGGTGGCCTGGGTGTGGCGGCGCACACCGGCTCCCTACGGGCCCCTCAGCCTGCAGATGCAGCACCTGATCGTCGACGTCTGCCGGTTCGACCCTTATGTCTCGGCGCTGGCAATGCGGATCCCGGCACTGGCCGGGGTGGTGCTGATCGGGCTGCTGGTGCCCCGGATCGCCGTCAAGCTGCGCCTGGATCCGGCCGAGGCGGCCTGGATGGCCACCCTGAACCCGGTGCTGGTGATCGACTTCATCGGCGGCGCCCACAACGACGCCCTGATGGTGGGGCTGCTGGTGGCCGGGCTGTGGCTGGCCTTCCAGCGCAGCTGGGCCTGGCTCTTCTCGGCGGTGCTGGTGGGCACGGCGGCCGCCATCAAGCAGCCGGCGATCCTGGCCTGCTACGCCCTGCCCCTGATCCCCCGGGAGTGGGCCAGCTGGCGCTGGCAGGAGCTGTTCACGACGGTGGTGCGGGTGCTGGTCAGCTTCCTGATCGGCGTCGGGACCTTCGCGGGGATCACCAGCCTGACCGGGCTGGGCTATGGCTGGCTGGATGCCGTCGACGTGCCGGGCAGCGTGGTCACGGTCTCCCCGTCCACCATCATCGGCCAGGGTGGGCAACTGCTGGCCAACTGGATGGGGTTGGACCCCAGCGGACACAACGTCATCCGCTATGCCCGCACCTCGGGCATGGTGATCGCGGTGCTGCTGATCTCCGCCTTCGCGCTGACCATCGCCCGGCGTCGTCCCCTCACCTTCCTGTCCTGGAGTTTCCTGGCGGTGGCGCTGTGCTCCCCGGCGCTGCACTCCTGGTATGTGCTGTGGGGCGGCGTACTGGTGCCGTTGACCAGGCCGTCGCAGCGAATGGTGCGGGCCGGGGTGTGGACCACCGTCGTACTGCTCAGCTATGCCGCCATCAACCTGGCCTACCGCAACAGCGTCAGCGCCGTGGACTCCTTCAACCCCGCCGTCGCGCTGGGGATCACCGCCGTCGCCGTCCTGGGCTGGCAGGTCTACACGCATGAGCGCAGCACGGAGAAGCGGCGACGTATGCTGGCGCGCAGACGGCACGACTGACATCAGGAGGCGATCATGACCCCCGAAGCCACTCCCACCGATGCTGTGGTGGCCGAACCGACCCCGGCCGAGATCCGCACCGAACGCGACGGTGACACGGCCCGGCTGGTGCTGGACCGGCCACGGGCGATCAATGCCCTCAGCCCGCAGATGATGCACACCATCTCCCAGACCCTGCAGGCCTGGCAGGAGGACCCCTCCGTGGAACGGATCGAGCTGGTTGGGGAGGGGGAGCGGGGCTTCTGCGCCGGCGCCGACGTGCGGGCCATCCGTCAGCTGGTGCTGGAGCAGCCCGAACAGGCCGTCGACTTCTTCACCGAGGAGTACCAGGTCAACGCCCTGATCGCCGGCTCCGCCAAGCCGATCACCTCCCAGCTGCACGGGATCGCCATGGGTGGCGGGCTGGGTCTGGCGCTGCACGCCACCCACGTGGTCACCACTCCCGACCTCAAGCTGGCCATGCCCGAGGTGGGGATTGGCCTGTTCCCCGACGTCGGGGTCTGCTGGCAGCTGGCCTGCGCGCCCGGCCAGACCGGGGCCTACCTGGCGATGACCGGCACCACCATCGACGCCGCCAGCGCCCTGTATGCGGGGATGGTGCATGAGATCCTGCTGCCCGAGCGGTTCGACGCGGCCCCGCCGGAGCCGCGAGGAGCCGTCTCCCCGGAATTGATGGATGCCGCCGAGGGCTCCCAGCTGGCCCAGGACCGCTCCTGGATCGACGAGTGCTTCACCGGCGATGACCCCGCCGGGATCCTGGCCCGGTTGGAGGGTCACGGCAATCCCCGGGCCCGGCAGTGCGCCGGCGAGATCCGGGCCAAGTCGCCGTGGAGCGTGTGTGTCGCCCTGGAGGCCGTGCGCCGGGCGGGCCAGCTGGAATCGGTGCGGCAGGTGCTGGCGCAGGACCTGGTGCTGGCGCGCAGCTTCGTCGCCGACTCCGACTTCGTCGAGGGGGTGCGCGCCCAGCTGGTGGACAAGGATCGCAACCCCTCCTGGCGGCATGCTCGGGTGGAGGACGTCCCCCGGGAGCTGGTCCTGGGGATGTTCCAGGAGCGCTGACCCAGCCAGGGTCTGGAGCCTGGCCCAGCCACGGTGGCCGAGCCTGTCGAGGCCCCTGACCGGGCGATCCGTCAGAAGTCGTAGTCGACGACGACCGGGGCGTGGTCGCTCATCCGCGCCTCATAGCTCTCGGCCCGGTCGGTACCCCCACGGACCGCCAGTTTGGCCAGCTTCGGGGTGGCGAACTGGTAGTCGATCCGCCAGCCAGCGTCCTTCACGAAGGCCTGGCCCATCCAGCTCCACCAGGAGTAGGGGCCGTCCTGGTCCGGATGCAGGGTGCGCACGACGTCCACCAGGGTGCGTGGGGAGAGGATCTGGTCCAGCCAGGCCCGCTCCTCGGGCAGGAAGCCCTCGCTCTTGAGGTTGCCCTTCCAGTTCTTGATGTCGTGCTCGTCATGGGCGATGTTGAAGTCACCCATCACCAGGAATTCCCGGCCCTGCGCGGCCGCGGTGCGCCTGGCCCTGGTCAGGTGCCGGGCGAAACCCTTGAGGAAGCGCATCTTGCGTTCGTACTTGGCGCCCCCGTCGGGCTTGTCCCGGCCGTTCTTCCCCTCGGCCTGCAACTCGGCCGGCAGGCCGCCCTTGGGCAGGTACAGGCTGGCGACGGTCAGCGGCCGGTCGGCCAGGTCCACCTCCAGGTAGCGCCCCTCGGTGGCGAAGGCCTTCAGCTCCCGCGCCAGGGCATCCCGCTCCGCCTCCTCGCGAAGCTCGACGTCGGAGTCACCCGGCGCCCGCACCAGGGCACCGGCGCCCCAGCTGCGCACATCCAGCGGCAGCTGCCGGGTGAGGATGGCCACCCCATTGCGGCCGGCCAGCTGCCCCGCGTCGTAGGCCAGGTGGTACTCCCCGAAGATGCCGTCGGGCAGCAGCGGCACCGGGCAGCGCACCTCCTGCAGGGCCACGACGTCGCACTGCCGGCTGGCCAGCCAGTCGGCGAAGCCCCGCTTCTGGGTGGCCCGGATTCCGTTCACGTTGAAGGTGGCGACGCGCAACATGTCCGCCAGCCTAGTCACCGTCGCCCGATCACGTCCGGCCGACGGTCCGGGCCCGTGGTGCGGGAGGGGTGCAGGGTCCCCGTCGCGGGTGTCCAGTGAACTGCTGCATCCTGGGCATTCCCCCGGGAATGCGTAGTGCCCGCCGGTGTGGCTGGCCGGCGGGCACTGGGACTTGTTGGTTCAGGCCTTGGTGAAGCGGATCCGGTAGGCCTCGGGCGTGGGGTCGATCACCTCGGTGCTGTACACACCGGGGAAGAGCTGCTCGATCTGGTTCAGCAGGGGAGTGGGCACGTGCGGGGCGACGAGGTCGAGCTGACCGCCCGACGGGATCTGGCTCAGGGCGCCGATGATGGCGCCGTGCCGCACGGCGTGCGGGATCTGCCCGGCCACCAGCGTGGGGACCTCGGTCTCGTGGTCATGGCCGCAACCGCAGCCACCGGACTTCTCGACAAGGGGGAGTTCGTTCGTCATGGCACCCAATATATATGGAAAGTTCCGTGTCAATGCCGGCGGGTGTCATGGCGGGACGGGGCGTCCGGGCCCCGCTGCCCCGACGGTGGCGGCCGACCGAGAGGGCAGCTGGTCGGCAGACTGGTTCCGGGGTGTTGTGGAACTCGTCGAGCAGTGGTCGGGCCCCGACGCCACCTCAGCGGTAGTTGGTGAACTGCACCGCGAAGTCGTAGTCCTGCTGCTTGATCAGGGCCTGGACGGTCTGCAGGTCGTCGCGCTTCTTGGAGCTGACCCGCAGCTCCTCGCCCTGAATCTGTGCCTTGACGCCCTTGGGTCCCTCGTCGCGGATCAGCTTGGAGATCTTCTTGGCGTTCTCCTGGGTGATCCCCTGCTTCATGGTGCAGGTGATCTTCCACATCTTGCCGCTGAGCCGGGGCTCGCCGGCGTCCAGCGCCTTGAGGTTGACGCCGCGCTTGACCAGCTTGGTCTGGAAGACGTCCAGCACGGCCTTGGCTCGCTCCTCGCCATTGCTCTCGATCTCGATCGCCTCGCCGGACCACTTGATGAGCGAATCGGTGTTCTTGAAGTCGAACCGCTGGCTGACCTCGCGGGCCGCCTGGCCCAGGGCGTTGTCCACCTCCTGCCGGTCGACCTTGCTGACGATGTCGAACGAGCTGTCGGCTGCCATGTTCTCTCCTCTGGGTTTGGCGTGCGGGCTCCATTTTGCCAGCGGCGGTGGCTCGATTGGCATGATCCGCCATCGGGCTGCTAGTGTTTCTCCTCGCCGGGTTGACCGGCATGGCAGGTTGCCCGAGTGGCCAAAGGGAGCAGACTGTAAATCTGTCGGCGTACGCCTACGTAGGTTCGAACCCTACACCTGCCACTCGAAAGCCCCGGATCCGTCCGGGGCTTTCGTGCATCTGCCACACTGTTCCCCTGAGCTGTCCCGGCCGCTGGATCGCCCGAGCCGACGTGGAGGAGGACCCGACGATGGACCAGCCGTTCTCGGCGCCCGACGCCCTGCGTCGGGCCAATCTGCGGGTGACCGCCATCCGGACCGCGGTGCTCGACGTCGTGGCCGCGGCTCCCCATGCGGAGGCCGAGGCTGTCCGTCGGGGGGTGGTGGAAAGGCTCGGGTCGGTCTCGGTCCAGTCCATCTACGACACGCTCAACGTGCTGCGGGAAGCCGGTCTGTTACGACGGGTGGAGCTGGCCGGTCATCCGGCCCTCTACGAGATCCACGCCCACGACAATCACCACCACATGGCCTGCCGCAGCTGCGGGGTGGTGCTGGACGTCGCCTGCGCGGTGGGGCGGATGCCCTGCCTGGCGCCCTCGGAGACTCACGGCTTCGTGCTGGACGAAGCCGAGGTCATCTACTGGGGCAGGTGCCCCGCCTGTTCCGCGGGCTGAACGGGGGCCGGGTCTCTCTTTGTGCTCCGCATGCGGTGGGGTGCCCCTGATGTCGGATAGTTCACGCACTCGTGTCCCGGAATGCTCCCGACTTGTTTGAAGTCTTACTACATTGGGCCGTGGGGGCAATGATCGGCCTCCCTTGGGCCAGGGCTGTCTCACGCAGACCACACTCGCCTTGCAAAGCGCTGGGTCAGTCGCTAGGTTCATTCTTGAACGGTTCCAGTTTCTGGAAATAGTCCAGTTTTGAACGAAAGGTTCCCCGATGTCCCTGATGAACACCAAGATCCTCCCCTTCAAGACCCAGGCCTACAAGGACGGCCAGTTCGTGGAGGTGTCCGACGCCGACGTCCTGGGCAAGTGGGGCGTCTTCTTCTTCTACCCGGCCGACTTCACCTTCGTCTGCCCCACCGAGCTGGGCGACATGGCCGACCACTACGAAGAGCTGAAGAGCATGGACGTCGAGGTCTACTCCGTCAGCACCGACTCGCACTTCGTGCACAAGGCCTGGACCGAGGCCTCCGCCGAGGTTGGCAAGATCAAGTACTACATGCTGGGCGACAGCAACGGCCAGATCACCAACAACTTCGACAACATGCGTCCCGGTGCCGGCCAGGCCGATCGCGCCACCTTCCTGGTGGACCCCGACGGCATCATCCAGTACATCGAGACCACCGCCGAGGGCATCGGCCGGGAGGCCGGCCAGCTGATCCGCAAGATCAAGGCCGCCCAGTACGTGCGCAACCACCCGGGCGAGGTCTGCCCGGCCAAGTGGGAAGAGGGCGAGGCGACCCTGACCCCCGGCATTGACCTGGTGGGCAAGATCTGAATGAACGGGGGCTCCGCCCCCGTTGGCCCCCGGAAGGGCGGCGAAGTCGCTTCGCTCCGCTCCTTCTGTTCCGTCCGGTCGTGCGGCTCCTTCGTCGCCTGACCGGACGGGGGGCTCCGCCCCCGTTGGCCCCCGGAAGGGCGGCGAAGTCGCTTCGCTCCGCTCCTTCTGTTCCGTCCGGTCGTGCGGCTCCTTCGTCGCCTGACCGGACGGGGGGCTCCGCCCCCGTTGGCCCCCGGAAGGGCGGCGAAGTCGCTTCGCTCCGCTCCTTCTGTTCCGTCCGGTCGTGCGGCTCCTTCGTCGCCTGACCGGACGGGGGGCTCCGCCCCCGTTGGCCCCCGGAAGGGCGGCGAAGTCGCTTCGCTCCGCTCCTTCTGTTCCGTCCGGTCGTGCGGCTCCTTCGTCGCCTGAGCGGACGGGGCCACCGCATCGGCATCGGCCGGTTCGGGCCGCCGTGGTTGCCCCCGCCGCAGGGAGTCAACCACGGTCCCCGAGCTTGTCGCGGGGCCGTTCGGCCCGTCGAACCAATCCCGGATCCCCGTCGTGAAATCCCCGTCCTGAAGTAGGAGCCATGGCAGTTCTTGATTCCAATCTCACCGCCCAGCTGTCCCAGCTGTTGACCAAGGTCGTCGAGCCCATCGAGCTGGTGGCCAGCCTTGACGACCGTCCCAAGGCCCAGGAGATGCTCGGGCTACTGAACGAGATCGCCGCGCTGAGCGACAAGATCACCGTGCGCAGCGACGGCGACGACGCCCGCAAGCCCTCCTTCAGCATCGAGCGCCCCGGCACGGACATCGCCGTCCGCTTCGCCGGCATCCCGCTCGGCCACGAGTTCAGCTCCCTGGTCCTGGCGCTGGTCCAGGTGGGCGGCAACCCCGTCAAGGAGGATGCCGACCTGATGGAGCAGGTCAAGGAACTAGACGGTGACTACGAGTTCACCACCTACATGTCCCTGACCTGCCAGAACTGCCCCACCGTGGTGCAGGCCCTGAACGCCATGAGTGTGCTCAACCCGCGGATCAAGCACACCGCCGTAGAGGGCTCGCTCTTCCAGGACGAGGTGAAGGAGAAGAACATCCTCACCGTCCCGCAGGTCTACCTCAACGGCGAGCCCTTCGCCACCGGCCGGATGGACATGGCCGACTTCGTTGCCAAGCTGGACACCGGCGCCGGCGCCAAGGCCGCCAGCAAGCTCAACGAGCGCGAGCCCTACGAGGTGCTTGTGGTGGGCCAGGGCCCGGCCGGCGCCTCGGCCGCCATCTACACCGCGCGCAAGGGTTTCCGTACCGGCCTGGTGGGGGAGCGCTTCGGCGGCCAGGTGCTGGACACCATGGCCATCGAGAACTTCATCTCCGTGCCCAAGACCGAGGGCCCCAAGTTCGCCGCTGCCCTGGAGCAGCACGTCGGCGACTACGAGATCGACGTGATCAAGAACCAGTCCGCCACCGGAATCATCCCCGCCGAGAAGGAGGGCGGCCTGCACACCGTCACGTTCGGTGAGGATGCCGCGCTCAAGGCCCGCAGCGTGATCATCGCGACGGGTGCCAAGTGGCGCCTGATGGGCGTCCCGGGCGAGGAGGAGTACCGCAACAAGGGCGTCACCTTCTGCCCGCACTGCGACGGCCCGCTGTTCAAGGGCAAGAGGATCGCCGTTGTCGGCGGTGGCAACTCCGGCATCGAGGCCGCGATCGACCTGGCCGGGATCGTGGAGCACGTCACCGTCGTCGAGTTCATGGAGACCCTGAAGGCCGACGACGTGCTGCAGGACAAGCTGCGCTCCATGCCCAATGTGGACGTCATCCTGAACGCCCAGACCACCGAGGTGGTTGGTGACGGCGCCCAGGTCACCGCCCTGAAGTACAAGGACCGGGCCACCGAGCAGGAGCACCAGCTGGACCTGGCCGGCGTCTTCGTCCAGATCGGCCTGCTGCCCACCACCCAGTGGCTCAAGGGCACCGCGGTCAAGCTCTCCCCGCGGGGTGAAGTGGAGATCAATGACCGGGGCGAGACCTCGGCCCCCGGCATCTTTGCCGCCGGCGACTGCTCGACCGAGCCGTACAAGCAGATCGTCGTCGCCCAGGGTTCCGGGGCCACCGCTGCCCTGAGCGCCTTCGACTACCTGATCCGGCACAAGCAGGCGGCCGTCGAGGCCTGATCCAGCACCACCCGGGCCCGCCCCTCGACGCTCCTAGAGCGTCGAGGGGCGGGCCCGGTGTGTCCGAGGGGTCGGCGCGTCGTCGGGCCGGAAGCCTCTTGTGCTGCGTCTCGTGGACACTCGCTCGCTCGCGTCTCCTCGCGGAACCGCGCTGCGAGGCTCCGGACCCGTCGACGAACCGACCCGGGCCAGTGCGGTCCAGGGCCTCGACCGGCTCGGGAGCCGGGTGGGGAGCTCAGGCCAGCAGACCGGCCGCGGCGATCCGCAGGGCATTGCCGAAGGAGGTCTCGCGCTCCTCGGCAGACATGTCGCCCGAACCATCCTTGAGGTGGTCGCTCACCGTGAGCACCGTCAGCGCCTCCGCACCCTCCAGCGCCGCACACGCGTACAGCCCGGCCGCCTCCATCTCCACGCCCAGGGTGCCCACCCGGTCCAGGCCCTCGACGACGTCGGAACGGCCCAGGTAGAAGAAGTCGGAGGAGTAGATCGGCCCGACGTGCACCTGGGCGTCGCCCACCAGCTCCATCGAGCGGGCCTGGTCCACCGCGCCACGCAGCATGTCGAAGCTGGCGGCCAGGCTCATGGTGACGCCGGGGGTGTACAGCGTCGAGACATTGGAATTGGTGTGGGCCGCGTTGCCGATCACCACGTCGCGCACCTTCACCGTCGACGAGATCCCGCCGCAGGTGCCCACCCGACAGATCCGACGCACCCCGTAGAAACGGAACAGCTCGGTGGCGTAGATGCTGAGCGACGCAATGCCCATCCCGGAGGCCATCACGCTCATCGGGGTGCCCTGATAGGTGCCCGTCCAGCAACCGATCCCGCGGACGTCGCTGACCAGCTGGGCGTCGGCGAGGAAGGTCTCGGCGATCCGGGCGGCGCGCTTGGGATCGCCGGGCATCAGTACCAGCTCGGCGATCTGGCCCGGCTCGGCGGCGATGTGCGGTGTGGCCATGGTGGGTCCTCCCTTGGGTGGGTCGGTTCGTGTGGCTGGCCCGGCGGTGCGGCCTCCTGGACAGCCTACTGGGATTGTGGCGGCCCGGATGCTCTAGCCGGACCTCACTCAAAACGGTACGATCGTAAGAGAAATCGTACTCTTGCTGATCACCTGCCCGACCTGCACGTTCAAACCAGAAGGAGCCGTCATGACCGAACCCAGTGCTGTGTTCTCTCCCGACGACATCGTGATCGTCGGTGCCGCGCGCACCCCGTCGGGCAAGCTGCTCGGTGCCCTGTCCAGCCTGTCCGCGCCGGAACTCGGCGGCATCGCCATTGCCGGTGCGCTCGAGAAGGGCGGCGTCTCGCCCGAGCTGGTGGACATGGTGGTGCTGGGGGAGGTGCTGCAGGCCGGTGTCGGCCAGAATCCCGCCAAGCAGGCCGCCCTGGCCGCCGGGATCCCGGCCTCGGCCCACACCAGCACGGTGAACAAGGTCTGCCTGTCCGGCCTGACCGCCATCATCGACGCGGCCCGCGCGCTGCGCTGCGGGGACAGCGAGGTGGCCGTCGCGGGTGGCATGGAGTCGATGTCCCGGGCGCCCCATCTGCTGCCCGACCTGCGGGTCGGCAAGTCCTATGGCGGGGTGCAGATGATCGACCACATGGCCTACGACGGGCTCACCGCCGCCGACATCGGGATCCCGATGGGCGAGCTGAGCGAGCGCTATGCGGAGCGCTTCCCGGTCACCAGGGAGGAGCAGGACGCCTTTGCCGCCCAGAGCCACCAGCGTGCGCACGCCGCGTGGGAGGACGGAACGCTGGCCCGGGAGGTGGTGCCGGTGACCGTGCGCGGCCGCAAGGGTGACGTCGTGGTGGAGCGTGACGAAGGCGTCCGCCCCGACTCCACTCCGGAAGCGATGGCCCGGCTACGCCCCGCCTTCACTCCCGACGGCACTATCACCGCCGGCAATGCCTCCTCGATCTGCGATGGCGCGGCGGCCGTCGTGTTGACCACCCGTGCCCGGGCGGAACGGGAGGGGTGGCGGCCCATGGCCACGCTGCGGGCCTGCGGCCAGGTGGCTGGCCCGGATCACTCGCTGCAGGCCCAGCCGGCACAGGCCATCGCGCAGGCGCTGCAGCGGCAGGGGTGGACGGCCGATGACCTGGACCTGGTGGAGATCAATGAGGCCTTCGCCGCCGTCGTGGTGCACTCCGCGCGCGAGCTGGGGGTGGACCTGTCCCGGGTGAACGAGTGTGGCGGCGGCATCTCGATCGGCCATCCGATCGGTGCCTCCGGTGGCCGGCTCACCGTCCACCTGGCTCATCAGATCGCCTCCGGCAAGGCCACTCGCGGCGCCATCGGGCTGTGTGGCGGGGGCGGTCAGGGCGAGGCCCTGCTGCTCGAGTCCTGATTTCGAGACGGCCTCTAGTATTTGGAAGTCAAACTATGTACTGTGTGACTAAAGCCACATTTTGGCTGTCAACGGAGACCAACGCGGCGAAGGACAATGACCATGACTGAAACCACCATCAGGGAAGTTCACCACTACATCAACGGGGCCGTCGTGCAGGGCAAGTCCGGCCGCTTCGGTGACGTCTACAACCCCAGCGAGGGCGTCGTCCAGGCCAAGGTGGCGCTGGCCACCGCCGCCGAGGTGACCGAGGCCGTCGACGCGGCCGCCGCGGCGCAGCCGGAGTGGGCCGCCACCAGCCCGCAGAAGCGCGCCCGCATCCTGGGCAAGTTCATCAACCTGGTCCGGGAGAATGCCGACGAGCTGGCCGAGCTGCTCTCCAAGGAGCACGGCAAGGTGCTGGCTGACTCGCACGGTGACATCGAGCGCGGTCTGGACGTCGTCGAGTTCGCCATGTCCGCCCCGCACCTGCTCAAGGGCGAGTACTCGGATTCGGTCGGCCGCGGCATCGACACCTACTCCATGCGCCAGCCGCTGGGTGTGGTGTGCGGCATCACCCCGTTCAACTTCCCGGCCATGATCCCGCTGTGGAAGTGCGGCCCCGCCATCGCGGCCGGCAATGCCTTCATCCTCAAGCCCTCCGAGCGTGACCCGGGCGTCCCGATGCGCCTGGCCGAGCTGTGGACCGAGGCGGGCCTGCCGGCCGGCATCTTCCAGGTGGTCAACGGTGACAAGGAGTCCGTCGACGCCCTGCTGGACGATCCCCGGGTCAAGGCCTACGGCTTCGTCGGCTCCACCCCGATTGCGCAGAGCATCTACGTCCGGGCCGCCGAGAACGGCAAGCGCGCCCAGTGCTTCGGTGGCGCCAAGAACCACATGCTGATCATGCCCGACGCGGACCTGGACGCCGTCGCGGACGCCCTGGTGGGTGCCGCCTTCGGCTCCGCCGGTGAGCGCTGCATGGCGATCTCCGTCGCGGTGCCGGTGGGCGAGGAGACCGCCGACGCGCTGGTGGCCAAGATGAAGGAGCGTACCGAGAAGCTGAATGTCGGCGCCTCCCTGGACCCGAAGGCCGACTACGGCCCCCTGGTCAGCGAGGCCGCGCTGAAGCGCGTCGAGGACTACATCGCCCAGGGCGAGCAGGCCGGCGCCGAGCTGGTGGTGGACGGCCGTGGCTTCACGCTGGCGGGCCATGAGAACGGCTACTTCATTGGCCCGACCCTGTTCGACAAGGTCACCAAGGAGATGTCGATCTACACCGACGAGATCTTCGGCCCGGTGCTGTGCATCATGCGCGCCGCGGACTACGAGGAGGCCCTGGCCCTGGTCAGCGACCACGAGTACGGCAACGGCACCTCGATCATGACCCGCAATGGCGACGCCGCCCGGGACTTTGCCAACCGCGTCGACACCGGCATGGTGGGCATCAACGTCCCGATCCCGGTGCCGATCGGCTTCTACACCTTCGGTGGCTGGAAGGCCTCGGGCTTCGGCGACCTGAACCAGCACGGGCCGGACGCCTTCCGCTTCTACACCAAGACCAAGACCGTCACCTCCCGTTGGGCCGCCGGCGCCAAGGACGGCTCCCACTTCGTGATGCCGCGGGGTGACCAGTCGTGACCCAGGCAACCGACGCGCCCGAGCCCGAGGTCCTCACCGAGGTCCGGGGCAAGGCCGGCGTGATCACCCTGAACCGGCCCAAGGCGATGAATGCGCTCAACCAGAACATGGTGGACGTGCTCGCCCAGGTGCTGGAGCAGTGGCGGGATGATGACCAGGTCAGCCTGGTGATCCTCGCCGGCGCGGGGGAGCGCGGCCTGTGCGCGGGCGGCGACGTGGTCAGCCTCTACCGGGACGCCCTGGCCAACGGCACCGACGGTGCGAAGTTCTGGGCCGACGAGTATGCCCTGAACCTGGTGATCTCGAACTACCCGAAGCCCTATGTCGCGATCATGAACGGGATCGTGCTGGGCGGCGGGATCGGGGTCTCGGCGCATGGTTCGCACCGGATCGTCACCGACGACACCCGGGTGGGCATGCCGGAGACCGGGATCGGCTTCGTGCCCGACGTCGGCGGTTCCCACCTGCTCACCCACGTGCCGAGTCACCTGGGCACCCACCTGGCCCTCACCGGCCAGCACGTGGGCCCCGGCGAGGCGATCGAGTGCGGCCTGGCCGACGTCTACGTCCCGCAGGACCAGCTGGCCACCCTGGTTGAGCAGCTGTGCGAGACCGGCGACGCCGGCCTGGTGCAGGGCTTCGCGCAGCCGGCGCCCACCGGCTTCGCCGCCGAGCACGACGACGTCGAGCAGGTCTATTCCCAGGAGACGGTGGAGGAGATCCTGGCGGCCCTCGACGAGCTGGGGCAGGACTGGGCCGCTGATGCCGCCAAGCGGATCCGCCGCAACAGCCCGCTGGCGCTGAAGGTGACGCTGGAATCCCTGCGTCGGGCCAAGGGGCAGAGCCTGGCCGAGGCCCTCGACACCGAGTTCCGGGTCTCGGTGAACATGCAGCGTGGGCACGAGTTCGTCGAGGGGGTGCGCGCCCAGCTGGTTGACAAGGACCGCAACCCGCAGTGGCAGCCCGCCACGCTGGACGAGGTCGGTCCCGACGGGGTGGCGGCGGTCTTCGCGCCGATCACCGATGAGCGGATCACCGAGCCGCAGTTGGCCAGCCGCGGCTGACCGGCCAGGTGATCACCTGACGGGTGCCGGGTTCCCAGCCCCCCGAGCGGAGCCCGGCACCCCCTTCCCCACTCCCACCCAAACTTTTGCACAGGAAGGTTTTCCCATCATGAACCAGACCGTCGGCTTCATCGGCCTCGGAAACATGGGTGGCTTCATGGCCGCCAACCTCGTCAAGGCAGGCTTCACCGTGCAGGGCTTCGACCCGGTGCCGGAGGCCCGCGACCGTGCCGCCGCCGCGGGGGTCACCCCGTGTGAGTCCCAGGCCGACGCCGTTCGGGGGGCGCAGTTCGTGGTCACCAGCCTGCCGAATGGCAAGATCCTCAAGGCGGCCTATGACGGCCCCGAGGGGCTGCTGGCCAATGCCCCGGGCGACACCCTGTTCATCGACTGCTCCACCGTCGACGTGCTGGATGCCCGCGAGGCCCGGGAGATGGCGCTGGCCGCCGGCCACCGGGCGATCGAGTCCCCGATGTCCGGTGGCACGACGGGCGCCGAGGCCGGCACCCTGACCTTCATGGTGGGCGCCGAGCCCGAGGACCTGGAGGCGGCTCGCCCGGTGCTGGAGGCGATGGGCAAGAAGATCGTGCTGTGTGGCGGCGCCGGCGCCGGGCAGGCGGTCAAGCTGTGCAACAACATGGTACTGGCCATCCACATGATCGGTGTCAGCGAGGCCTTCGTGCTGGCCGAGTCCCTGGGGGTGGACCACCAGGCCTTCTTCGACGTCGCCTCCAATGCGACCGCCCAGTGCTGGGCCCTGAACACGAACTGCCCGGTGCCCGGCCCGGTGCCCACCAGCCCCGCGAACCGGGACTACGCGCCCGGCTTCATGACCGCCCTGATGACCAAGGACCTGGGGCTGGCCGCCAGCGCGATCGAGCTGACGGGCACGGATGCCAAGATGGGGGCGTTGGCCGTGGAGGTCTACCGTCGCTTCAACGAGGGCGACGGCTCGACGAAGGACTTCTCGGCCATCATCAACGAGATCCGAGCCAATACGTCGAAGGACGCGTGAATGAGCAGCTACGAGAACATTCTGGTGGAGACCCGCGGCCGGGTAGCCATCATCACCCTCAACCGGCCCAAGGCGCTGAATGCGCTCAATGACCAGACCATGCGTGAGGTGGCCGCCGCCACCGCCGAGCTGGACGCCAACCCGGAAATCGGCTGCTTCGTGCTGACCGGGTCCGAGAAGGCCTTCGCCGCCGGCGCCGACATCAAGGAGATGTCGGAGAAGTCGGCCACCCAGATGTACACGCTGGACTGGTTTGCCGGGTGGGACCAGTTCACCAGCCGTCGCACCCCGGTGATCGCCGCCGTGAACGGTTACGCCCTGGGTGGGGGCTGCGAGCTGGCGATGATGTGTGACTTCATCCTGGCCGGGGACAAGGCCAAGTTCGGCCAGCCGGAGATCAACCTGGGCGTCATCCCCGGCATGGGTGGCTCGCAGCGGCTGACCCGGGCGGTGGGCAAGGCCAAGGCGATGGAGATGTGCCTGACCGGCCGGATGATGGACGCCGAGGAGGCCGAGCGCTCCGGGCTGGTGGCGCGGATCGTGCCGGCCGACCAGCTGTTGGAGGAGGCCATCAAGACCGCTGAGCTGATCGCCTCCAAGTCCAAGGTGGCCGCCACCATGGTCAAGGAGGTGGTCAATGCCGCCTATGAGACCAACCTGCAGCAGGGCGTGATGTATGAGCGCCGGGTCTTCCACTCGGTCTTTGCCTCGGCAGACCAGAAGGAGGGCATGGCCGCCTTCGTCGAGAAGCGGGATCCCAACTTCACCCACCAGTGAGCGCAGGGCACGGCGCCCGAACCGGCTTCGGTTCGGGCACCGTGTCGCGTCGCCACGCGCCCCGGGTCAACGGCTCTTGACCAGGCGGATCGCCGCCTCGGCGATGCCCGCGCGACCCAGCCCATAGTGCTCCAGGAGGTAGGCCGTCGTACCCACCTGGCCGAATTGTTCCCGCACCCCGATCCGGTACAGCGGGGTGGGGAGCTGCTCCGCCAACAGCTCGGCGACGGCGGACCCCAGGCCGTTGATCACATTGTGGTTCTCGCAGGTGATCACGGCTCCGGTGCGGCGGGCCGAGCCCAGCACGACGGTCTCGTCCAGCGGCTTGACCCGGAAGACGTCCACCACCTCGGCGCTGATTCCCTGCTCCGCCAGCAGATCGGCCGCCGCCAGCGCCTCCGACACCTCGATTCCGCAGGCCAGCAGGCTGACGTCCGAGCCCTCGCGTAGGACGACAGCCCCTGCCTCGGCAGCCCCGAAGCCCTCGGGGTAGACCTCCACCGCCGGTGCCTTGCGCTGGGTCCGAACATAGGTCAGCCCCCTGCGGCGATGTGCTTCGCGCAACACCGCGGCCAGTTGGACCGGTGAACAGACGTCGTAGACGTGGATGCCGGGGATCACCCGGACGATCCCCATGTCCTCGAAGGTCATGTGGGTGCCACCGTTGTGCTCGGCGGTGACCCCGGCATCCGAGCCGACCAGACAGGCACCGAGCTGGGCGTAGGCCAGGGAGACGAAGATCTGGTCCATTGCCCGACGGGTCAGGAACTGGCCGAAGGAGTGCACGAAGGCGTAACCCCCGACGGCCGCCAGACCGGCCGCGGTGCCGATCATGTGAGCCTCCATGATCCCCACGTTGACGTAGTGCTCGCCCATGGGTTCGGCCAGGCGATCGGTGGACATGGACGACGACAGGTCGGCCTCCAGAGCGTAGATCTCCTCCGGGAACTCCCGGAACAGCTCTTCGACGGTCTGGGCATAGGCCTTGCGGAGTTCGATCCCCGCGAGCGGCGCTGTCACTGTTCCTCCTTCTGGGCCACATCCGCCAAGTAGCTGGTCAGGACGCTCTTGCCCTCGTCATCCAGCCGGACATGGTGGTTGCTGGCCATCTGTTCCAAGTAGGGCACCCCAGCACCCTTGACCGTGTCGAGCACCAGACAGACCGGACGGTCCGTGGCGTCCCGGGCTTCGGCCAGCGCGTCGGCGATCGCCTCGGCATCCTGACCGGGAACCCGACGGGCGTCGAAGCCGAAGGCGGTGAACTTGGCCACCAGGTCGAAGGGCTCGCAGATCTGGTGGGTGGTGCCGTCCAACTGCTTCTTGTTGTCGTCCACCAGCAGGACCAAGTTGGTGAGCCGGCGGTGTGCGATGAACTGTGCCGCCTCCCAACACTGACCCTCGTTGAGCTCACCGTCGCCGACGATCACATAGACCCGGTTGGGGCGGCCACTGGCCCTGAGGCCATGCGCCATCCCGGCGGCGGCCGAGATGCCCTGTCCCATGGACCCGGTGGTCATCTCGACCCCGGGCACCTTGAGTCGGTCCGCGTGGGAGGGCAGCTCCGTGCCATTGGCATTGAGCGTGCTCAGCCGTTCCTCGGGAATCATGCCGATGGCGGCGAGCGCCGCGTACAGGGCCGGGGCGGCGTGCCCCTTGGAGAGGACGAGCCTGTCGCGCTCCTCCCAGGCCGGGTTTGATGGGTCGACGGTCATCTCCCGGCCGTACAGGGCGGCGAGAGCCTCGACGATGGACAGGCTTCCACCGAAGTGTCCGTAACCGATCCCCAGCAACTCGCTCACCAGGAGCCGACGGATCCGGCGGGAAAGCGCACCGACATCTGCGGTCGGCACACGTGTGGATTCTGCCAAGCGGCTCATGCCGTCGCCACCTCCGGCTTGCGACGCGAGCGGCTGACGATGGTTGCGGTGATCATGGCGCCATAGATCAGCGCCAGGCCAGCGATCACGGCGAACTTGCCGGTCTTGCCCAGCAGGCCGAAGTAGATGCCCATGGTGGTGAAGTCGAAGTCGCTGAAGGTGGATCCGGCGAAGCCGAGCGAGCCGAGCACGGGCATCAGGGCGATGGGCAGGAAACTGATCGCCACGCCATGGACGAAGGCTCCGGCGACGGCACCCTTCCAGCCGCCTCGCGAGTTGCCGAAGACGGCGGCCGTCGCGCCGCAGAAGAAGTGGGGAACGACGCCCGGCAGGACGATCGACAGGCCAAGGGCCGCCATCACGGGCATCGAGACCAGACCGCCGATGAAGCTCACGATGAAGCCGATCAGCACGGCATTGGGAGCGAAGGGGAAGACGATCGGGCAGTCCAGAGCCGGGATGGCCTTGGGGACGAGCTTCTCCGAGATGCCCTTGAAGGCGGGCACGATCTCGGCCAGGATCAACCGCACGCCGGCCAGGATGATGAAGACGCCGCCGGCAAACTTGCCGCCCTGGGTGATGGCGTAGATCAGGTAGTTGCCCTGGTCGAACTGCTTGGTGAAGGAGGGGCCGGCGAAGAGCACGACGATGATGTAGATGATCATCATGGTCAGGCCGATGGCGACGGTGGAGTCGCGCAGGAAGGCCAGGCCCTTGGGGAACTTGATCTCCTCGGTGGAACGGACCGGCTTGTTGTTCTTGGCCGCGGACTTGCCGAGCAGGTGGCCGATCGCACCGGCGAGCCAGTAGCCACCGCCGCCGAAGTGGCCCAGGCCGATGTCGTCCTTGCCGGTCATGGTCTTCATGAAGGGCTGCAGCATCCACGGAGACAGCGACATGATGGCGGCCAGCGCAAGCGCGCCGACGAGGATTCCGGAGATCCCGTGGAAGCCGGCCACGGTGAAGATCACCGCGAACATGCAGGCCATGTAGAGGGTGTGGTGGCCGGTCAGGAAGATGTGCTTGAACCGGGTGGTGGCGGCGATCAGGATGTTGAAGACCATGCCGAGCAGCATGATCCAGGCGGTGGTGGTGCCGTACTGCTTCAGCGCCACCGCGACGATCGCCTCATTGTTGGGGACGACGCCGCGGACGTGGAAGGCGTGCTGGAAGAGGTCTCCGAAGGGGGTCAGGGAGCTCACCACGACGTCGGCGCCGGCGCCCAGGACCAGAAAGCCGATGAAGGTCTTGATGGTGCCCTTGATGGTGTCACCTGCGCTCTTGCGCTGCAGCAACAGGCCGAGCAGGGCGATCAGCGCCACCAGGAAGGCCGGGGTGGACGCGATCGACTGCAGGAAGTCGAGAATCGCCTTCATGATCCTCAGCCCTCCACCAGGCCGAGCTCGCGACAGGTCTCGGTGACCTTGGCGCGCAGCTCGTCCATGTCGATGATGGAGTCGAGAACGACGGTGGGGGTGTTGAAGTGGACTCCGTCGGCCACGTCTCGCGCCAGGAAGAAGACGTCGGCATCACCATCGCTGGAGCTGGATACGTCGGAGTGCTCCACCTCGACGCCGGTGACGCCGAGCTCACCAAGGATCTTCTCGATGTTCATCTGGACCATGAAGCTGGAGCCGAGGCCGGATCCGCAGATTGCCATGAACTTCATTGTTCTGCCTTTCAGTGGTTGTGCTGTCGGTGGTTGTTCTGATTGCCGCCGAGGATGGCGACGACATCGTCGGGAGTGGTGGCGGCCTTCATGGCCTCCACCTGGCCGGGATCGGTGAGCACCCCGGCCAGCGTCCGCAGCATGGACAGGTGGGACGTGTTGTCCGGGGTGGCCAACAACAGGAAGACCTCAATCGGGTGGGCCGGATCATCCAGCAGCAGGACCGGGGTGCGGGTGCGCAGGAAGGACAGGGCGGGGGAGTGCACCAGACCCTCACCCCGGGCATGGGGCATGGCCACACCTCGTCCGAAGTCGAAGTAGGGCCCCATTTCTTCCGCGGTGGCGATGATGGCCTCCACATATCCCGGCTCGATGGCGCCGTCCGCGATCAGCGGCTGGGCTGCCAATGCGACGGCCTCGCGCCAGGTCAGTGCCTGGTCGCTGAACTGGACCCTGCTGGGAAGCAGGGGCGTGGCTGGATTCGACATGACCATCTCCCTTGACTTGTCATGTTGTTATGATGTTTCCATAGACTATAGACACAGATGGGGTTCTTTCGGAAGAGGGCCCCGGTGTAGGTTTCCCCGAGGGGCGTCGACACCGGTGCCGCAGGAGGAGGAGTCATGGCGGGGGTCGTCAAGCACGCAGCCCTGCATGACCTGTTGGCCCAGCGCATCCAGGGAATGGAGCCGGGGGATCAGATCCCCACGGAGGCAGAACTGTGCCGAACGTACTCGGTGAGCCGGATCACCGTTCGGCGGGCCATTGGTGATCTGGAACGAGAAGGCCTGCTGGTGCGGGAACAGGGGCGCGGGACCTTCGTCTCTCGGCCCGTTATTCCGCAGGTCTTCCGGGAGAACCTCAGCGCCCACGTGATCGGCTTCCATCAGCAACAGGCGGCGCTGGGGAACCGGGTTGCCACCCGGATCATCTCCAATGAGATCGTCTTCGACATCGCGATGGCCGATCGGTTGGGGCTCAGCCCCAGCAGTCCCTTGGCCAGGATCGAACGGGTGCGCTATGTGAATGGCCAACTGCACCAGCACTGCCTCACGTGGCTTGATGGGGTCCGTTTCCCGAACATCGTCGACCATGACTTCACCGATGCCAGCCTGTTCGACTATCTAGCCAAGGCACATGGCGTCCACCTGGTGCGCAATGAGCTCACGGTCTCCATCGTCAATGCCAGGGGATCCGTGTCCGAACTGCTCGACGTGCCGGAAGGGACGCCGCTGCTCGGCATGCAGTCATCCGTCTTCGACGAGGGGGAGTCCCTGGTCGCAATCAGCCTCACCACCCATGCACCCGACCACGGAGAGATCTCGATCTGTGTGGGGCCCACTCCGCCCGGTGGCTGACGGTGGCAGCGCAGGGCACGGCGCCCGAACCCTTCCGGTTCGGGCGCCGTTGCCTGTGCTCGACGTGGGCGGTGCTGACTAGGTGATCGACGCCTGGTAGATGCTGTCGATGGATTCGCCCAGCATCTGGTTGAACTCCTCGTCGGACTGCTGGGCCGTCAGGCCCTCGGTGAGGGCGCGGCTGAAGGAGGCGATCAGCCCGTGGTTGCGGGCCAGCAGCTGGTTGGCCTCCTCCCGGCTGTATCCGCCCGACAGCGCCACCACGCGCATCACACTGGGATGTGCGATCACGTCGGCGTAGAAGTCATCCTCGCTGGGAAGAGTGAGCTTGAGCATCACCGGGCACTCCTTGGGGAGGGCCTCCAGGTGGGCCAGCAGCTCGTCGCGCAGGATCCGCTCCGCCTCCGCCTTGTCGGCGGCCTTGATGTCCACCTCCGGCTCGATGATCGGGACCAGGCCCTTGTGGCCGATCTGCCCGCCGACCTCGAACTGCTGGTCCACCACGGCCTTGATCCCGAGGGGATTCGCGGCGGCGATGAAGGAGCGCATCTTGGTGCCGAAGATTCCCTTCGCCACCGCGCGGTCCAGCAGGACATCCAGTTCGGGCATCGGCTTCATCAGCTTGGCCCCGTCGGCCTCGTCGGCCAGGCCCTTGTCCACCTTGAGGATGGGCACCACCTGCTTGGTCTCCCACAGGTACTGGGCGGTGTCGACGCCCTCCACCTGGCTGTCCATGGTCTTCTCGAACAGGATGGCGGCCAGGATCTTCTCGCCGGTGAACGACGGGGAGGTGATGATCCGGGTGCGCATCTGGTGCACCAGCTCGAACATCTCCTGCTCGGAGCCGTACTGGCTCTCGTCGACGCCGTAGAGCTTCAGAGCCTTGGGGGTGGAGCCGCCGCTCTGGTCGAGGGCCGCGACGAATCCCTTGCCGGTGGACATGCGTTGTGCCTGGTCGGTGTTCATTTCTCCTCCACTGGGTGACGGGGGCTGCCTGGCGGTGCCAGCCCTGTATCGAGGCTAACCCGCCCGGGGAGGTTTGGGATGAGGTCTTTGCCACATCCGGGCGGGTCAGTCGGCCAGGTCCCCAGCCGCCCGCCGGTAGACATTGCACAGCGCGCTCAGCTGGTCACGCTCCTCGTCGTCCAGCCCCAGGTCGGTGAAGACCCGGTTCAGCACCTCCACCGCCCCGTGCACCAGCGTGATCCCCTGGTCGGTGATCCCCACCAGTTGGCCGCGGCCATCGTCGGGATTGGGCCGACGCTCCACCAACCCGTCGCGCACCAGCCGGTCGACGGTATTGGTGACCGACGCCGGGTGCACCTGCAGCCGGGCGCTGACCTTGGACATGGGCAGCGCCCGCGAACTGGAGAACATCAGCAGGGCCAGCAGCTCGAACCGGGAGAAGGTGATCCCGAAGGGCTTCAGCTCCTGCTCGATCCGCGACATCATCAGCTGGTGCACCCGCACCACGGAGACGACGGTGGCCATGCCGGGGGCCGCGTGCTCCCAGCCGTGGGCCGCCCACTGCCGTTTGGCCTCGGCGATCGGATCACTGCTGCGCTGCTTGCGCTGCGGACTCACTGCTCCTCCTCTGGGTCTGCGGTTCCCCCGGGGACATGCGACGGCTCCCCGCCCCATTCGCCCGGACGGACGAATCGGGCGGGGAGCCAGAGACTATCGGTTGCGCTGCGCGGGCACGCTCACCCGCGCAGCGACGGGAAGTCCGTGTCGGAGAATTCCTGCTGGACGCTGGTGGCGCCGCCGTCGGCCGCGTGGATCTCGTCCTCGCGCTTGCGCAGTTCCACCCGACGGATCTTGCCGGAGACGGTCTTGGGCAGGTCATGGAATTCCAGCCGGCGGATCCGCTTGTACGGCGCCAGGTGCTCGCGGCAGTGCTTCAGGATGGACTCGGCGGTCTCGGCATTGGGCTCGTAGCCCGCCGCCAGGATCACGTAGGCCTTCGGCACGGCCAGCCGGATCGGGTCCGGAGAGGGCACGACGGCCACCTCGGCGACGGCCGGGTGTTCGATCACCGCGGACTCCAGCTCGAAGGGGGACAGCCGGTAGTCGCTGGCCTTGAACACGTCGTCGCCACGGCCGACGTAGGTGATGTAGCCGTCGGCATCCCGGTCGGCGATGTCGCCGGTGCGGTAGAAGCCGTCGCGGAAGGCCTCGGCATTCTTGTCCGGGTCACCGTAGTAGCCCGGGGTCAGGCCGACGGGCCGCGGGTCCAGACGCAGGCAGATCTCGCCATGGTCGCCGATCTCGTCGGTGGCGGGGTCGATCAGCACGACGTCCATGCCGGGCAGTGGGCGGCCCATGGAGCCGGGCTTGACCTCCTGGCCCGGGGAGTTGCCGATCTGCACCGAGCTCTCGGTCTGGCCGAAGCCGTCGCGGATCCGGGTGCCCCAGCCCGTCTCCACCTGGGAGATCACCTCGGGGTTGAGGGGCTCGCCGGCGGCGATCAGCTTCTTGGGCGGGTTGGGCATCTGGGACAGGTCGGCCTGGATCAGCATCCGCCACACGGTGGGCGGGGCGCAGAAACTGGTCACGCCCTCCTTGGACATCTGCTTCATCAGCTTGCCGGCGTCGAAGCGGGAGTAGTTGTACAGGAAGACGGTGGCGCCGGCGATCCACGGGGCGAAGAAGTTGCTCCAGGCGTGCTTGGCCCAGCCGGGGGCGGCGACGTTGAGGTGCACGTCGCCGGGCTCCAGGCCGATCCAGTACATGGTCGAGAGGTGACCGACCGGGTAGGAGGTGTGGGTGTGCTCCACCAGCTTCGCCTTGGAGGTGGTACCAGAGGTGAAGTAGAGCAGCAGGGTCTCGTCGGCCAGGGTGGGCGCCTCGACGACGAACTCGGTGGGCGCATCGAAGGAGTCCGAGAAGCTCAGGGTGGGGTGGGCATCCTGGGCGGGGGGCTGATCGCCCACCTGGATCACGGTCAGCTCCTGCGGCACGTCCTGGAACTTGCCGGCATCCTCCGGGTTCACGATCACCCAGGAGATCTCCGCGCGCTCGGCGCGGTCGGTCAGGTCGGCCGGGCCCAGCATGATGGTGGTGGGGGCAATCACGGCGCCCAGCTTGATGCAGGCCAGCATGCTCTCCCACAGCTCCACCTGGTTGTGCAGCATGATCATCACCCGGTCACCACGCTTGACCCCGACGCTGCGCATCCACATGGCCAGCTGACTGCTGCGCTCCGAGAGCTGGGCGAAGGTGCGGCGGGTCTCCGGCCCGTCGGCCTCGACGATGATCAGGGCCTCGCGGTCCTTGGACTCCGGGGCGGTGGCCAGGTGGTCGAACCAGTCCAAGGCGAAGTTGAACTCCTCGAAGCGGGGCCACTCGAAGCTGGCCCTGGCCGCGTCATAGTCGGTGCGGACGCTGAGCAGATGGTCTCGGGCGGCCTGGAACTTCTCGGTATTGGTGGTCATCGGGGCTCCTGTCCGGTCGGGAGAGCGTGGCTGCGCTGCCACTGTGAGCTTTCTCACAGGAACTCTACTTTGATTTCAAACCAAATGTCGAGGGTTTCCGGCCAAAAATCTCAGCCCTGGCTCCCCGGCTTGTCAGCGCCCAGTCCAAACAGGATGACCTGTCCCAACTCGGTGTAGGCGCGGGCTGGATGGGCCCCCTGCAGCCGCCCCTGTTGGATCTGCTCCATGGCCAACTCGATCAACTGCGCGATGAAGTCCAGGGGTACGTCGCGGAACTCCCGGTCTGCGACGCCGCGCTCGATCAGCTGGCGGATCTTCTGGGTGGCGTGGTGGGTGTTGGTGTCATAGATCCCGCGGGTGGCCGGATGGGTTGCGACGTCGCGCATGAAGGTGGCCGACGCGGGCTCCAGGGCCGCGCCCATCGCCTCGAAGTAGGCCTGCAGCGCCCGCGCGGCGGAGCGCTGGCTGGTGAGCGCCAGATCCGTGCGACGAGCCACCTCCCGGAAGAAGCTGACCAGCACCCGGCGCAGCACGTCGTCGGCGGTGCGCCCCAGCGCATACATGGTGGACTTCGAGCAGTGGAAGCGGGCGGCGGCCTGGTCCATGGTGAAGTGCGCAAAGCCCTCCTGCAGGAAGGTGGTCAGCAGGGCGTCGAAGAGCTCGCGCTGGCGCGGGGTGGCGAGGGCGGGGCCAGCGCTCCCGGGTGTCTCGACGGGGGTGGCCGGGGCCGTGGCGGCGCTCGTGTGCGGCGGGGTCTGGGGCACGGAGGGGCTCCTGTGGCTGGTGGGTGATGGGTCTGCCATGAGTTGGACGGGGTCTTCCCATTGTGCCACTTTGGCAGTACGGTATTCGCATAGATCGTACAGTGTGACCAACTTCACAACCCAGCTGCACGACCCAGCTCAGCACAGTGCATCACCGGAACCCAGAGCCGAATCCAGTGGGGTGCGACGAAGCTCCTCACCAGCCGAGAGGAAGATCCATGTCAGCAATCGAGGGCGCTGCCCAGGACCGTACGTCGCATCTGGCGGGAATCGCCTTCCCCGAGGCCGACCTGCTGCAGGTGGCCGACCAGCTGGAGCCGGCCGAGCGCCAGCGGCTGGCCGAGCTGCACGAATTCCTGCAGACCGAGATTCGCCCCGTGGTGGGGGAGTACTGGGACCGGGAGCAGTTCCCCTTTGACCTGCTGCCCAAGCTGGCCGCGCATGGTCTGGGTGAGTTGGAGTTCTCCGGCGCGAGCCGGCTGTTCAAGGGGCTGGCCTATGCCGAGGTGACCCGCGCCGACGTCTCGCTCTCGGCCCTGGTGGGCATCCACAACGAGCTGGTGCTGGACCTGCTCAACCAGCTGGGTTCCGAGGAGCAGAAGCAGACCTGGCTGCCCGGTCTGCGTCAGTTCCAGAAGGTGGGCTGTTTCGCCCTGACCGAGCCGGACCACGGCTCCGATATCGCCGGCGGCCTGGCCACCACCGCCACCTGCACCGAGGATGGCTGGATCATTGACGGCCAGAAGCGCTGGATCGGCGGCGGCACCTTCTGCGACTTCGCGATCGTCTTCGCCCGGGACACCGCCGACAATGTGGTCAAGGGATTCATCGTCGAGTCCGACCGGGAGGGCTTCCAAGCCACCAAGATCAAGAACAAGCTGGGCCTGCGGATCATGCAGAACGCGGACATGGTCTTCGACCAGGTGAAGATCCCGGCCGAGAACCTGATCCCCGGCTGCGACTCCTTTGCCGCCACCAATGTGATGCTGCGCAATTCCCGCGCCTGGGTGGGCTGGCAGGGGGCCGGCGTGCAGCTGGCCATCTTTGACCGCGCCCGGGAGTACGCTGTCACCCGGGAGCAGTTCGGCAAGAAGATCGCCCGCTTCCAGCTGGTGCAGGAGGCGCTGAGCCGAATTGCCGGCAATGCCGCCTGCTCGCTGGCGATGATGGCCCAGATCGCCTGGCTGCAGACCAATGACAAGTTCGACATGCCGCACGCCGCCATGGCCAAGGCCACCGCTACTCGGCTGGCCCGCGAGTCCGCCGCCGCCGGCCGCAACCTGCTGGGTGGCAACGGAATTCTGACCGAGAACGAGGTCTCCAAGCTGCTGGCCGACGTCGAGATCCTCTACACCTATGAGGGCACCTATGAGATCAACTCCCTGATCGTCGGCCGCGCCATCACCGGCGTCTCGGCCTTCGTCTGAGCCGTCCCCGACGAGAACCAACCAGGAGCACATCATGGACATCACCACCCCCGCCTCCGCCATCGTCACCGGCGGAGCCTCCGGCCTGGGCGCCGCCACCGCGGCGGCCCTGGCCCAGCAGGGCCTGCAGGTCTTCGCGATTGACCTGCCCGCCGGGATCGAGAAGCTGCGGGCGGCCGGCGGCGAGCAGGCAGGCGTCACCTACCTGGGCGTCGACGTCACCGATCCGGCGGCGGTGCAGCAGGCCGTCGCCACCGCCCAGGCCGCTGCGCCGCTGAGGGTGGCGGTGAACTGCGCCGGGATCTGCCCGTCGGCCAGGATCGTCGGCCGCAAGGGCCCGCACGATCCGGGGCTGTTTGCCACCACCATCCAGGTCAACCTGATCGGCACCTTCCACGTGATGACGTTTGCGGCCGAGGCCATGGCCGGCAACGAGCCGCTCGACGAGGACGGTCAGCGCGGCGTGGTGGTCAACACCGCCTCGGTGGCGGCCTTCGAGGGGCAGGTGGGTCAGGCGGCCTATGCCGCGTCGAAGGGCGGGGTGTATGCCCTGACCATCACGGCGGCGCGGGATCTGGCCGGGGTCGGGGTGCGGGTGAACAGCATCGCCCCCGGTGTGGTCTGGACCCCGATGATGGAGGGCATCAACGAGGACTTCCGCACCGAGCTGCAGAACCGGGTGCCCTTCCCGCAGCGCTTCGCCAAGCCCGAGGAGTTCGCCAAGCTGGTGCTGTCCCTGGTGGACAACGACTACCTGAATGGCGAGACCATCCGGCTGGACGGCGCCCTGCGGATGCCCCCGCGGTGAGCTCTTCCTGAGCGCGTCGACGGGCGGTTCCTGAGCTTGTCGAAGGGCGGCCGCCGTGGTTGGTTCCGCAACCACGGCGGCTGCGGCATTCTCCGCTACAAACCCACCCCATGCAGGGGGGTCTTGGGGGCAGCATGCCCCCAGGGATCAGTGGTAGGGCTGGAGATCCCAGTAGGGGAAAACGGCCCGGGAAGTGGCATTGATGGCCGGGCAGGGCACCTCGGGGTAGAAGCGGTCCAGGTGGAAGTCGGCCAGGGCCGCGGCGGCTCCCTCGTCGCCCATGGTGGCCGAGGTCTGGTCCCGACGGACCCGTTCGGCCCAGTCCCGCGGCATCGGTCGGTCCGGCTCGACGGTCTGGTTGCCGACGGCGGCCACCAGGTGTGCCCAGGCCCGGGCGGCGGAGTCGCGCTGATAGCCGCCGCCACCCAGCGCCACCCACCGGCCCTGCGCAAAGCGATCCGCCCAACCCGCCGCGGCGCGTTGGCTGAGCGCCATGGCGTCCATCGAGATGTCCAGGTGGGTCAACGGATCGGCCCGGTGCGGATCGGCGCCGTGCTGGCTGATCAGGATCTGGGGTTTGAAGGCCCGCAGCAGGGGCGAGACGATGGCATTCAGCGCCCGCAGCCAGTCCAGGTCCTCGGTGTGGGTGGGTAGCGCGACATTGACCGCGGTGGCCAGGGCATCGGGCCCGCCGATCTCGTGGGCGAAACCGGTGCCCGGGAACAGGTGCTGGCCGGTCTCGTGCACGGAGATGGTGAGCACCCGCGGGTCATCCCAGAAGACCCTCTCCACCCCGTCGCCGTGGTGGGCGTCCAGGTCCACATAGGCCACCCGGTCAGCGCCGTGGGCCAACAGCCAGGAGATGGCCACATTGGCGTCGTTGTAGAGGCAGAAGCCGTGTGCCTGGCCGGGCATGGCGTGGTGCAGGCCGCCGCTGATGTTGACCGCGCGCCGGGTCCTGCCGTCCCAGACCAGCTGGGCCGCCGTCGCGGAGGCGGCGGCAATCCGGGAGGCGACGTGCGGCAGCCCCGGCACCACCGGATTGTCCTCGATCCCGATGCAGCGTTCCGGGTGTGGCTTGCCGTCGTTCAACGCCTGGATGTAGCCCTCCTCGTGCACCGGGCGCAGCAGATCGTCACTGGCCTGCCACGGCTCCACGATGTCGAAGCCGTCCAGCAGGCCCAGCTCGTCGGCCAGTTCCACCGCCAGCCGAACCCGGTCCGGGCCCATCGGGTGCTCGGGGCCGAAGCTGAAGCGTTCCAGCTCCTCGCAGTGCACCAGCACGGGGCGGGTGTCGGGTGCCGCCAGCGGGATGCTCACGTCGCCCTCCTGGCCAGCGGGTCACGTTCGGCGGGCAGCGGGACAATCCGCATCCGGGCGCCGACGATGGCGGTTCGGTCCCGGCCGGCGATCACCGGGGTGAGTTCCACCTCCGCCAGGGCCACCTGGTCATCCTTCAGCCGGGCGAGCCGGATCAGGGTGTCCTCGATGCTGTCCAGCCGGGCCGGGGGAGCGCCCCGGTAGCCGTGCAGCAGGCGCGCCGCGCGCAGCGAGTCCAGCATGGTGCGGGCGTCGGTGCGACGCAGCGGGGGCACGCCCCAGGCCAGGTCATCCAACAGGTCCGCCGGGGCACCCGCGACGCCGACGCAGAGCATCGGGCCCAGCACCTCGTCCTCGATCGCCCGCAGCGCCAGCGGGGTGCCGTGCTGGGTGGTGACCTGGACCACGGGCGCCAGCACCGTCGGGTCGCCGTCGGACAGCCCCAGGTCGGATGCCGTGCGGCCCAGCCCCTCCCAGGCCCGGCGCATCGCGTCGGCGTCGGTGAGGTGGAAGTAGATGGTGGGCAGGTCGGTGCGGCCGCGGACGCTGGGCGCGGTGGCCTTGAGCACCACGTCCCAGCCCAGGCCCTCGGCCGCCGCCACGGCCTCCTCCGCGGAGCCGACGGCCTGCCACGGCACCAGGTCGATGCCGTAGGCGGCCAAGATCTGGGAGCACTCCGCGTCGCTGGCCCAGCGCCCCTCGGGGCACTCCAGCAGGATGTTGGCGATCAGTGATCGGACCTCCATCTCCCGCCCCTCGTAGACCTCGTCGTCGGGGTGCGGACGCTGCCGGGCGCGACGCTCCTCGTTGTCGACGATCAGGGAGATGGCCCGCAGCGCGTCGGCATAGGCGGTGAAGCAGGGCAGGCCCCCCGGCAGGTCCGGCCCGGTGGCCGTCTGGGCCGGGTCCCGGAAGCCGACGAAGACGCCCACCACCGGTGTCTCGTGGCCCCCGGCGGCCAGCTCGGCCAGCCCGTCGCGGACCAGTTCCAGCACCGGGTCCACCACCTCCACCACGCCCACCACCACGGCGTCCACCTCGGGATCGGCGACGGCCCGCGCCGCGGCGGCCTCCAGCGCCCCGGTGCTGGGGTGCTCGTGGATGGTGACCGGATCACCCGGCTCGAGCCCGAAACGCACGGCCGCCTGACGCATCTGGTGGGCCAGTCCGGTGGAGTTGGAGATCACCCGCACCCGTCGTCCGGGGGGAACGGGCTGTCGGGCCAGGATCTGCGCGACGTCATACATGGTGTCGCGGCGGCTGCACACGATGGCGCCGGAGTTCTGGATCACCTGGTCCAGCGCCGTGGCCGGGGCCGACGGCAGGCCCGGGACGTCGGACTCGGCGCTGAGCAGGGCGCGCGACGGGGTGAAGACCACCACGTGTTTGGCCAGCGCCAGCCGACGCAGCACCCGGAAGAACTTGCGCGGATTGCCCACCGAGTCCAGCGAGAGCAGACAGACCCGGGTGCGCTCGTCGTCGGACCAGTACTGCATCACGTCATTGCCGGTGACATCGGCGAAGGCGCCGGTGGCAATGAAGGAGCTCAGCCCGATGCCGCGTTCCAGGGCCCGGGAGAGCACGATGGTGGCCACTCCGGCGCTCTGGGTGAACAGCCCGACGCTGCCCTGACGGGGCGGGCTGGCGGGGGAGGCGTTGAGCTGCAGCTCGGGATCCGTGTTCACCAGCCCCAGCGCCGACGGGCCGAGCGCCCGCAGGCCGTGGGTGCGGGCCCAGGAGACCAGCTGGCGGGCGTGGTCGTGGTCCAGCTGGGTGGAGCGGTCGCTGGCCAGCACCAGGATGCCCCGGGCGTGCTTCCGGGAGGCCTGCTCGATCAGTTCTTCCAACTCGCTGGTGGCGGCCCGCACCACCACCAGGTCCACATCGCCGTCGATCTGGGACAGTGCGCGGGTCTGGGCCTGGGTGGAGCCGTCGGCGCCGGTGGTCACCACCAGCTCACCCCGGTAGCCACCCTGCACCAGGTTGGCGGCAATGTCCTTGACCCGCATCACCTCGCCCACGACGGCCACTCGTCGCGGCTCCAGCAGCCCCCGGATCGCATTGCTCTCCGCCTTGTGCTCCCGCTGTTCCATCACGGCCCGGGACTGGTCGGTGGCGGCCAGCGGGAAGTCCACCAGGATGCAGCCGTCGGCCATCTCCGGACGCACCACGTAACCGGCATGGGTGAAGACCTGCAGCATCTTGCGGTTCTGGGTCAGCATCTCCGCGGTGAACCGCTCCACCTGGCACTCCCGGCCCACCTCCGCCAGGTGCTCCAGCAGGATGTTGGCGGCGCCGCGGCCCTGCTGGTCGTCCTGCACCAGGAAGGCCACATTGGCCACCCGGGCCGGCAGCAGCTGGTCCAGCACCTCGTAGTTGGCGAAGGCCACCATCTGTTCGTCGACGGCCAGCATCAGCGCCACCCGGTCCCGGTCACAGTGGGTGTAGTCGTGCAGCTCCTTCTCGTTCAGCTGGGGGTGCGCGGCAAAGAAGCGCAGGTATTTGGACTGTTCCGAGACCCGGCCGTAGAAGGCGATGAGTTCCTCCCGGTCGTCGGGGGTGAGGGGGCGCAGCTGGGCGATTCCGCCGTCGGCCAGCACGACGTCGGCCTCCCAGTGGGTCGGGTCGATGACGGGCTCCGGTGACCTGGTCATGGGCCAAGGCTAGGGGCCTCGACTGCGGCTGTCACTGGGCCGTCCCGGGAGGTGGGCCGGGGTGCGACGGCGCCGATTTGTGCCCGCTGTCGGATTCCTCTATTGTTCTGCGAGTCGCCTTCACGGCCCCCGGGTCGGGAAGAGGACGAAGTCGGGATCTGATTTGAAACCGGTTCACCGATCCGGTAGATTTGATCGTCGGCAAGCCCCTATAGCTCAGTTGGTAGAGCGTCTCCATGGTAAGGAGAAGGTCAGCAGTTCGATTCTGCTTGGGGGCTCTGATTGTTCACGGACGGCCGTTGACCCAGCGGCTCGGGTGACCGAACGGTCCGCGAGCAACTTGGCGGGGTAGCTCAGGGGTAGAGCAAGCGGCTCATAATCGCTGTGTCGCGGGTTCGATTCCCGCCTCCGCTACCAAGACCGATCCAGCACTGCCAGCCGGCAGCACGCGCCACGCACACGAAGGAACGACCATGGCCAAGAAGGGCGGGGACATTCGTCCCAAGATCACGCTTGCCTGCACCGAGTGCAAGGAGCGCAACTACATCACCAAGAAGAACCGTCGGAACAACCCCGACCGTCTTGAGCTGAAGAAGTTCTGCCCCAAGTGCACCTCGCACACCGCTCACCGCGAGACCCGCTGAGCACACCCAGGCACTCAGAATCTGGCCGTCACCCCACCGGGTGGCGGCCAGTTCTGCGTCTCGGGTCGAGAATGGGGAAGGTTCGGGCTCCCGGGAGAGCCCGAACCTTCCCCATTGCTGTGATGGATTGTCTCGACGGACCGTTCGGGCGGGTCAGCGGCGGATCACGCGGCCCAGGTTGGCGAAGACGGTCTCGCCGGTGGCGTCCTTGACCCCATCGTTGTCGGTGACGACGTAGACATTGCCCCGACGGTCAATGGTCATGCCCTCCAGCTTCTCCTGGGTCCAGCCATTGCCGGCCCGCAGGGTGGGCAGCACGTCCACGGCCAGCCGCTTGGCCAGCACCGGCAGCTTCTGGCCGTCGGCGACCCCCTTGCTGGTCAGCTTCACGGTGTAGATCCGCTTGACCTTGGCGTCGGGGCCGTTCATCTTGTCCCGCTCGATCACGGCCAGGGTGTCACCGTTGACGGTGGTGACCTCGCTCAGGCCCAGCCAGTCGCCCTTGGTCTTGGTGGTGCCCAGCCGGTAGCCGTAGAAGGTCCAGCTGCCCTTGGCGATGTCATAGCGGCCGATCCGCGTGACGTCCTCGCCCTTGGCCTCGCGCTGGAAGGCGACGTAGAGCACCTTGCCGTTGGTGCTGCCGCTGACGCCCTCGATGCCCTGCTTGCCCAGCTTGGCGGCATAACCGGCCGGGATCGTGACCTCGCGCAGCACCGCGCCCCGGGCGTCGGTCTCCACCAGCCGGTTCTCCGGGCCGGTCTCGCCCTCCACACCCAGCCAGAAGCCCTTGCCGTCGCGCTTTCGCCAGATGCCCTCGACGTCATAGCTGGCCTGCTTGCCGGCCTTGGTGACGGGGATGGTGCCGGTGATCCGGGCGGGCCGCGCGGTGGCGTCGATGGTCAGGATCCGGGTGTTGGCATAGGCCGAGTCGGTGACGCTCCACAGCCTGCCGGGCTTGCGGGGGTCCGCGGTGAGGGCGCCCAGCGCACCCCAGCCGATCCTTTTGTTGGCCGTGATCTGCGGGTAGCGCCGCAGCTGCGCCTGCTTGCCCTGGGCCGAGGAGCGGGTGAGGCGGTAGAGCTGCACGCTGGCCCGGATGTTGTTCTCGGCCTCGTCCACCTCGCTGGAGACCACCAGCAGGTTGCGCGACGGGATCGGCAGGATGCCCTCGGGGCCATTGGTGGAGGCCAGCATCTGCAGGTACTTCGGCTGGGCGGGATTGCTGACGTCGTAGACCGCCACCACATTGGCCCGCTCGGTGCCGACGAAGGCGTAGCGCCGGCCCTGGAAGGTGGCCACGGCCAGGCCCTCCGGCTCCACACCCTTCTTCTCGGCCCGGGCCTCGGGCCAGTTGCCATTGTCAATCACGTGCCGTTCCAGGCTGTTGCCGGCATCCCAGACCACCTTGCCCGTCCGCGAGTCGAAGATGGTCCAGGCCCGGGTGCCGCCCTTCCAGTCGCCCTCATTGGCGGTGGCCACGTAGCGGTTGTCGATCCAGCCGATGGAATCGGGCTCGCGCGGGGCGGTGATGCTGCCGGTGGGGTTGATCACCTTGTCCTTCTTGACGTCGACGCCCTTCACTGTGGCCGTACCGGCGCTGAAGGTCTTGACCACCTTCTGCCGGCGGTGGTCGATGATCGCAATCTGGTTGTTCTCCTGCAGGGTCAGCGCGGTGTACCTGCCGTTCGGGCTGATCTTCACGTACTCCGGCTCCGGATCGGTGGGCGCCACCATGCCGCGCAGGCCGGTCAGCGGGGTGCGCTTGACCCGCCACGTCTTCACCGGACTGTCCAGCCGGATCGACGCCAGATAGCCGGCCGGGGTCTGGGGCAGGTCGCCCTCATCGCCGCCCTTCGGGGTGGCTTCCTCGTCGCGCTGGTTCTCGATCGCGATGGTGGCCCACCGCCCGTCGGGGGAGACATCGATGGAGTCGGGCTGGCCGCCCAGATCCACCTGGCGCAGCAGCGTGCGGGTCCTGGCATCCAGCACCAGCAGCACGCCCTTCGGGCTGGAGAACTTGCCGTCGGTGCGGTCCACGCACACCAGGATCTTGTTGCCGGTGGCGTAGACGCTGGTCGGCTCTCCACCCACCGCGACGGTGCCGCGCGGCTTCGGCTTGCCGGGAACCCGGATGTCCACGAAGCCGATCCGCTTGCCCGCGGAGTCGGTGTACACCACGGTTCGGCCGTCGGGGGTCACGGTGGAGATCTCGGCCACCGCCGCCTCGGACTTCTTGCCGTTGAGGTAGGCCGGCATGGTGGCCACCCGCTCGAAGGCGCCGGCCCCGGGCGTGGGCCGCGGGGCCGGGCGGCGGGCCTCTGCGGTGGGGGCGGTGACGATCAGGCCGCAGGTCAGGCCGGCGGCGGCGACGATGCCGACCGCGGCGCGCAGGCCCCGACGAGTGGTGGTGCTGGGCACGATGTGTCTCCCTTGGTGGTGTTGTGATGCCCACGTCGGGCACCGGCGTGGACGGGGGACAGGCTCTCAACAGCGGATGAACCCTGGAAGACGGTCAGGCGGACCACTGGTGAACTGGCGGCCACGGTGCGGCCCGGTAGCCTTGGGGCCATGCCGATCACCCCTGAGCACGTCGGGCGCAGCTACCCGCCCACCGCCCCCTACCGGATCAGTCGAGCCAAGATCGCGGAGTTCGCCGCCGCGCTCGGCGGTGCCGAGGGTGGCGACCCCAACCCCGCCTATGCCGGTGAGGCGCCCGTCGCCCCGCCCACCTTCGCCATCGTGCTGGGAGCCCAGGCCTGGGAGACGCTGTTCGGTGACCAGGAGCTCGGTCTGGCGCTGAGCCGCACCATGCACGCTGACCAGCGCTTCGACTTCCAGCGGCCGCTGCGCGAGGGCGACGAAGTTGTTGCCCAGCTCACCATTGACAAGGTGCGCAACCGCGGCGCCATGGACATGGTCGGCGTCCGGGTGGACGTGCGGACGGTTGCGGGTGAGCCGGTCTGCACCGCCACCAGCCAACTCATCCACACCCGCCCCGAGGGAGGACAGGAATGAGCTTCGACCCCAGCACCGTCGCCGTCGGAGACCGGCTGCCGGACCTGGACGTTCACATCACCCGGGAGCGGATCGTGCGCTACTCGGGCGCCTCGACGGACCTGAACCCGATCCACTTCTCGGACCGGCATGCCCGGGCGATCGGGCTGCCCGGCGTGGTGGCACACGGCATGTGGACCATGGGGACCGCCCTGCGGGTGGTGACCGACTGGTGCGAGGACCCGGCCCGGGTGAAGAGCTACTTCGTTCGGTTCACCCGTCCGATCCAGGTTCCCGACGACGACCAGGGCCTGCTGGTGCAGTTCGGCGGCACCGTGACCGCCGTCGCCGACGGGATGGCCAGCGTGGCCCTGACGGCCACCTGCGTTGAGGACAAGGTCTTGGGCGCGGTCACGGTGGAGGTGGCGTTGTGAGTGGGGAGCAGGATTCGGGGCTGATCAACCTGGTGGACGACGACTACGGGCAGAACGACGACAATGCGTGCGACATGTGGCACGTCGACGCCCCCCTCACCCCGCGGGAGCCGGTGGGCGATTCGGTGGAGTTGGCCGACCACACCACCTTCCGGGTGGGCGGGCCGGCGCGCAAGCTGGTGGTGGCCACCACCGAGGCCGAACTGGTGGCCGCCGTCCGGGAGGCCGACCAGGCGGGGGAGCCCCTGCTGGTGCTCTCCGGGGGATCCAACCTGCTGGTGGCCGACGAGGGCTTCGGGGGCACCGTCGTGAAGGTGGCAACGCGCGGGATCAGCGCGGACGTGGCGGGCTGTGGCGGGGCCGTGGTCACCGTCGCCGCGGGTGAGGTGTGGGATGACTTCGTCGCCTTCACCCTGGAACAGGAGTGGTACGGGTTGGAGACGCTGTCCGGGATTCCCGGGCTGGTGGGCTCCACCCCGATCCAGAATGTCGGCGCCTATGGCAGTGACGTCTCCCAGACCATCTACCGGGTGCGCACCTTGGACCGCCAGACGGGGGAGTACCGCACCTTCACCAATTCCGAATGTGGCTTCGGGTACCGGGATTCGGTCTTCAAGCGCACCCGGATGCCCGACGGGGGCCCGACCGGACGCTATGTGGTGCTGGAGGTGATGTTCCAGCTGGAACTGGGGAATTTCTCGGCCCCCATCCGCTACCAGGAACTGGCCAGCCGGCTGGGCGTCGAAGTGGGCCAGAAGGCCGAGACCAAGAAGGTGCGCCAGACCGTGCTGGCGCTGCGGTCCGGCAAGGGCATGGTGAGCGATCCGGCCGATCACGACACCTGGAGCGCGGGCAGCTTTTTCACCAATCCGATCCTCGACGAAGGTCGGGCTGCGACGCTGCCCCCCGAGGCCCCGCGCTTCGCGGCCGGCCCGGGGCTGGTCAAGTCCTCCGCGGCCTGGTTGATCGACCATGCCGGCTTCGGCAAGGGATTCTCGGTGGGTGAGCGGGCCAGCCTGTCCACCAAGCACACCCTGGCGCTCACCAACCGGGGCGGCGCCAATGCTGAGGACTTGCTGGAACTGGCCCGGGTGGTGCGCGACGGGGTGAGCGAGCGCTACGGCGTGGTGCTGGAACCGGAGCCGGTGCTGGTCGGGTGCCGGATCTGAGCGTGAATTCCCCACCCGCCGGGGTGTGATCCGGCCTCCGAGCGGGGCCGCTGCCCAGCTGGCCGTCACCCCGGGGATCCCCCGACGGGTGACGGCCAGTTGGTCGCATGGCCATCTGAACTCGCCCCAAATATCCCGTAGGGTCAGGGATGTCGGCCGCCTGAACAGGTGGCCGAAAGTCGTCTCGGGGGAGAATTATGATGCACAGGCTATTTGAGCGGACTCTGCCCACCATCATGCTCGATGGCGTGCGCATCCATGCGCTCACCTGGCGGGAGACCGTCGACGTCGTGATGACGGAGCTGGACCGGGGGCGGGGCGGGCTGCTGCTCACCGCGAACGTGGACATCATGTACCGGATGAGCCGTCCCGACGCCTCCGACCTGAGGACCCGGGCAACCATGATCGTCCCCGACGGGATGCCGCTGGTCTGGGCAAGCAGGTTGCAGGGCACGCCGCTGCCCGAGCGAGTCACTGGCGCCGACCTGGTCTGGCACCTGTCCGAAGCCGCCTCCCGGCGTGGGCGCACGGTCTTCCTGTTGGGCGCGGGGCCGGGCATCGCGGAGCGGGCCGGCCAGGAGTTCGTCCGGCAGTACCCGGGTCTGGAGCTGGTGGGCACCGAGTGCCCGCCCTTCGGCTTCGAGAAGGACGAGGCCTACCTGGCGCGGCTGAAGGCCCGCCTGCTGGAGCTGCAGCCGGACCTGGTCTTCGTGGCCCTGGGCTTCCCGAAGCAGGAGCGGGTGGCCCTGGAGTTGATGCCGACGCTGCCCGGGGCCTGGTTCATGGGCTGTGGCGGCGCGCTGGACATGGCCGCCGGCCAGACCCCGCGGGCGCACCCGACGCTGCAGAAGCTGGGGGCGGAGTGGTTGCACCGGCTTGGTCTGGAACCGCGACGGATGGCCAAGCGCTACCTGGTGGACGACGTGCCCTACGCCGCGCGGATGGTTGCCGCGTCGGCGGTGAAGGGCTTGCGCCGGAAGCGCTAGAGTGCAGGGGGTCGTGTGCTCGTGCTGATGCCCAGTTCGACTCTTGGCCGCAAAGCAACTACACTTTTCATCTTGGTGGCACCCCCGGGTGGCATCGAAGGGCAATAGCTCAATTGGCAGAGCAGCGGTCTCCAAAACCGCAGGTTGGGGGTTCAAGTCCCTCTTGCCCTGCGAAGCAGGTCTCACCTGCCGACCAGTCAATCCCCATCGGGGGCACGTCCGGCCCAATCGCACGGGTCACCGACACAAGCCGAAAGGCGCGAACGAAGGAACACTGTGGCCGACGACCAGACGCGTAAGTCTTTTGACGACGCCGAGTACGAGTCGGTACCAGAGCCGTTCGAGTCGGATCCGTCGGGCGAGAATCTCGCCCGGCACGCCGAGGATGGCCCGGTGGGCGACATCATGGACGACGAGGCGGAGGAGCTCTCCGGAGAACCCGTCGCGGACCGCACTCCCGGCCACGCCGATCCCGAGGACATGGTGATCGACGACCCGCAGCAGCTGGCCGACGCCGAGGCCGTCGCGGCCCGTGCCCGGTCATCGCGTCCGGTGCGCAAGAAGCGGTCCCAGTCGGCGGCCGAGCAGGGCGCCCAGGGCGACGCTGCCGAGGCCGCCACCACCGAGCCGGTGGCCACGCCGGAGGAGCGGCCCAGCATGCCCAAGCCGGTGCGTCGCAACCGGCCGCAGCCCGCCAGCCAGACGCTCTCCGGGGAGGCGTCGAGCGCGAGCCCCGTCCCGGCACCGGTCCGCAAGAACCGGTCGGCCAGGGTCTCCTCGTCCTCCTCCGCGGAGGTGGCGGTCAAGCGGACCACGCCCGCTGCCTTCGTCGGCCAGTCGGTGGATGAGCTTCGCAAGGTGATCTGGCCCACCAGCTCGCAGCTCAGCCAGTACTTCGTCGTGGTTCTGCTGTTCGTCCTGTTCATCGTTGCCTATGTCGGTCTTCTGGACCCCGCCTTCGGCTGGGTGCTGTTGAAGTTCCTCGGCAAGTGACCCAGCCCTAGCTACGGAGAATCACGTGACCAATCACCCTGAATTCGACGAGTCCGCATTCGACGAGTCCGCCGAGCAGAACCCCGAGGTGGAGATTGACCTGGGGCAGTTCGACGACGCCGAGGAGGCTGAGGCGCCCGAGGCCGAGCTGAACCTCGACTTCGGCGAGGACGTTGCCGACGAGGCCGACAAGATCGAGCTGAACTTCGGCGACGACGAGGACGAGCAGTCCGAGGATGACGAGCCGGCCGAGAGCAGCGAGGATGCCGACGCCGCCCTGGAGGAGGCCCTCGAGGAGCTCCGTCAGGAACTGCGCACCAAGTTCGGCGACTGGTACGTCGTGCACACCTACTCCGGCATGGAGAACCGGGTGAAGCAGAACCTCGACGCCCGGGTGCAGACCCTGAACATGGAGGACTACATCTTCGAGACGGTGGTCCCCACGGAGCAGGCGGTGGAGATCCGCAATGGCGCCCGCAAGACCGTCACCCGCACCGTGCTGCCCGGCTATGTCCTGGTCCGGATGGACCTGACCGACGAGTCCTGGTCCACCGTGCGCCACACCCCGTCCGTCACCGGTTTCGTGGGGCAGGCCCAGACGCCGGTCCCCCTGAGCCTGGAGGAGGTGGAGCGGATGCTGACTCCGTCCGTGATGGCGCGCGTCGCGTCCGAGCAGACCACCCCGACCCCGCGGACCCGCAAGAAGGTGGAGGTCGTGGACTTCGCGGTCGGCGACTCCGTCCAGGTGACCGACGGCCCGTTCGCGGGCGTCCACGCCACCATCACCGAGATCAACGTGAACAGCCAGCGGCTCAAGGCCCTGGTCGAGATCCTGGGTCGCGAGACCCCGGTCGACCTGACCTTCCCGCAGATCGCCAAGATCTAGTTCACGCCCGGCCGAGCCGCCAGCCCGGCCAGCGCAGTACCAGTGGCCACGCAGCCCGCGTGGCCCAGCCAAGAAAAGGACCCAAACATGCCTCCCAAGAAGAAGGTAGCGGCGCTCGTCAAGGTCGCCCTGCAGGCGGGTGCAGCCACTCCCGCACCGCCGGTCGGTACCGCCCTCGGCCCGCACGGCGTCAACATCATGGAATTCTGCAAGGCCTACAACGCCAAGACGGAAAACCAGCGCGGCAACATCGTCCCCGTCGAGATCACCATCTACGAGGACCGCACTTTCACCTTCATCACGAAGACCCCGCCGGCCGCCGAGCTGATCAAGAAGGCTGCCGGTCTGAGCAAGGGCTCGTCGGTGCCGCACAAGGACAAGGTGGGCAAGCTCACCGCCGACCAGGTGCGTGAGATCGCGACCACCAAGCTCCCCGACCTGAACGCGAACGACATCGAGGCCGCCATGAAGATCGTGGCCGGCACCGCTCGTTCCATGGGCGTCACCGTCGAGTGACCCTCGCCCGGGCAACTGCCCGGGTGACGCTCCCCGCTGGGAGGGCCGGCGCGGTCCGCACCAGCACCTGGTGGATCAGCCCACGAGGCTGACTGCAGACAAGAACAAAGGAACCAGATCAATGAAGCGCAGCAAGGCCTACACGGCCGCAGCCGAGAAGCGTGACGAGAACCAGCTGTACTCCGCGGAGGAGGCCATCCAGCTGGTCAAGGACGGCGTCTCGGCCAAGTTCGACGAGACGATCGATGTCGCCATGCGGCTCGGCGTCGACCCCCGCAAGGCGGACCAGATGGTCCGCGGCACGGTCAACCTCCCGCACGGCACCGGCAAGACGGCAAGGGTCCTTGTCTTCGCCAACGGCGCCAATGCCGAGGCCGCCAAGGCGGCCGGTGCGGACGAGGTTGGCTCGGACGAGCTGATCGAGAAGGTGGCTGGCGGCTACCTTGACTTCGACGCCGTCGTGGCCACCCCGGACCTGATGGGCAAGGTCGGCCGTCTGGGCCGCGTGCTCGGCCCGCGTGGCCTGATGCCGAACCCGAAGACCGGCACCGTCACCATGGACGTGGCCAAGGCCGTCAGCGACATCAAGGGCGGCAAGATCGAGTTCCGCGTGGACCGGCACGCCAACCTGCACCTGCTGGTGGGCAAGGCCTCCTTCGACGCCAAGCAGCTGGTGGACAACTACTTCGCCGCCCTGGACGAGGTGCTGCGGCTCAAGCCGAACGCCTCCAAGGGTCGTTACCTGAAGAAGATCACCATCTCCTCGACCATGGGCCCCGGCGTCCAGATCGACCCCACCAAGGTGAAGCCGGCCGAGCAGGCCTGATCACCCCCGTAGCACCACAACTCCCCGTCGCCCTGAGGGCGGCGGGGAGTTCTGCATCCCCGCCCCAGCGCTCAGCCACGGGGCCGGGCGGGTCGACGTCGGGCGGCAAGGGGGTCGGGGGTCGGGGGGTCGGTCCTGGTGGCCGGGCGGATCGACGTCGGGGATGGGCCTTGGTTGCCGTGGCCGATCCGGTCGGGGCCAGCCACCCGCACCGTGCACCCGCTGCTGCATGCTGTGCCAGCCCTTGCACCCTGCGCGCGGTATGCGGGGCGCGTGGTGCCTCGGGCGGAGCGACGTGCAGCATCTGGTGCGCCGTGGTCGGTGGCTCAGGAGTCCAGACCCAAGGACCCCCAGAGCACCCTGCCTCGCCATTGTGGGCATGACTGGCAGCAGCCCGTCGTCCAACAGTCCACACACCCAAGGGCAGGGCCTTTCACCAAGAAGCCCCGTGCCCGGCTCCCTGGTGGGGGAGCCGGGCACGGGGCTGGCCGCTGCTGCGGCGAATGGTCCTGTGATCAGGCGGGGCGCACGGCGCCGGCGAAGGGCATCGAGTTCACCGAGGCGACCTTCACGTTCTGGCCGGTGCGGGGAGCGTGGATCACCTTGCCGTTGCCGACGTACAGGCCGACGTGGCCGCCGCCGTAGAAGCCGACGATGTCACCGGGGCGCAGGCTGGACTTGCTGACCCGCTTCAGGCCGCTCAGCTGGGCGTAGCTGGTGCGCGGGATGCTCTTGCCGGCCGAGCGCCAGGCGGCACCGGTCAGGCCGGAGCAGTCGTAGGAGGAGGGGCCGGTGGCGCCGTAGCGGTAGGGCTTGCCGATCTGGGCGTAGGCGAAGGACACCGCACGCGAGCCCTTGGCGCTGGAGCCGGTGTAGCTGCTGGTGACGCTGCGCTTGGGGCTGGTGGTGACCTTGGCACCGGCACCCTTGCGCAGGGCGTGCAGGGTGCGGGGGTCCAGCCGGCTGACCCGGCCCAGGCCGCGGGAGGCCTGGTAGTTGCGCAGCTGGGAGTTGGTCTGGCCACCGAAGTAGCCGGTCACCTGGACCTTGTAGCCCACCTGGTTCAGCGCCAGCTGCAGGTACCGCACCGAGCTGCCGCTCTGGCCGTACGAGACATTCTTGGTGATCTTGCGGGCGTTCTGCATGGAGCAGTACACGTTCTTGGCGGTGCTGGAGCAGTTGGCTGCCTCAGCGGGAGCTGCCACAGCAAAGGTGCTGAAGCCGACGGCGGCGGTGGCCGAGGCGGCCAGTACAGTGTTGCGGAGCTTGGTCATGTGTTCGTGATTCCCCTTGAATGGTGTCGGCCGCTGCAGTGGGTGAGCGGCCGTCTTTCGCGGTGTTTCTCGGTGCCTCCCAGGTGGGGCGACACGGGAACACTACGGCCCTGAACGTTCTTCGCCAACTCTCAGGCTTCATTAAGGATTGCTCAGGGTGGTCCGTGGCATGGGTCGCAGGCCGGCGACTCCACGCTGGCAAGCCATTTCGCGCCACGCGAAAATTGTTGAGTGATAAATGTCACAGCGAAACCCCTGCAACCTCGCAGTTCTGCCCCGGTGATCCCCGACAGCCCGGCCTGAGGATGTCTCAGCTTTGCCTGGGTTCGCGTGGTATCTGGGCCGACGTGGTGTGTGGGTCAACCTGTTTGCTTGGGCGCTGGCGTCTTGCCTGGGTCCACGCGGTGCCTCGTCGTGCTGGCTGGCGCCCCGCCGGCTCCTCGTCGGCGTGGTTCTGGCCGGATTTGTACTTGGCGTCGACGACGGTCTACAGTTGCAGGGCCGAAGACCGCTGGTAGTGATGAATGTGCAGTCGAGAGATTGGCTGGACGCCCGCGCAGGTGAACGCAGTTCGATTCCCAGATGAGACAACTGGGCCGCAAGGTCAGGATGTCGGGTCTGGAAGTTGCCCCGCGCCACTTGTGCGCCGGGGCTTTTTTGTTGTTCCGGGCCTGTCGCGCGTCAACGGTTGAGGCACAGGCGGGTCGCCCCTCGGGGTGGCTCGCGGACAACAGGAAGTGGGAAGGAGACCCAATGGCTAGGCCAGACAAGGCGGCTGCGGTCGATGAGCTGAAGCAGAGCTTCACCAACGCCGATGCAGCCGTGCTGACCGAGTACCGCGGACTCACCGTGAGCAACCTGAAGGAACTGCGCAGGTCGCTTGGTGGGGACGCCACCTACGCCGTTGCGAAGAACACCCTGACCACGATCGCGGCCAAGGAAGCCGGCATTGAGGGGCTCGACGAGCAGCTCACCGGCCCGACCGCCATCGCCTTCATCAACGGTGACGTTGCCACCGTTGCGAAGGGTCTGCGTGATTTCGCAAAGGCCAACCCCCTCCTGGTCATCAAGGGTGGTGTCATGGACGGCAAGGTCCTTGACGCCAATGAGGTCAAGAAGCTTGCTGATCTCGAGTCTCGTGAGGTCCTCCTCGCGAAGCTCGCGGGTGCCATGAAGGGCGCTCCGCAGCATGCCGTCCAGCTGTTCGCCGCTCCGCTCGCCCAGGCCGCTCGCGCCCTGGGTGCCCTGGAGACCAAGGCCCAGCAGGACCCCTCGATCATCGCTGGCGCCGGTGTGGCGCCCGCGGCTGACCAGGAAGCCGCCGAGGCCACCTCGGAGGCACCCGCCGCTGATGCGGCAGATGCAGCTGATGCTGCTGACAACACCGACGCGGCCAACTGACGCTGCATCAGACAGAAATACGAAAGGACCATCATGGCCAAGCTCAGCACTGAAGAGCTCCTTGACGCTTTCAAGGAGATGACCCTGATCGAGCTCAGCGAGTTCGTCAAGCAGTTCGAGGAGACCTTCGAGGTCACCGCCGCTGCTCCGGTTGCCGTTGCCGCCGCTCCCGCGGCCGGTGGCGCTGCCGGTGGCGACGCCGCCGCTGCCGACGAGGGCTCCGACGAGGTTGACGTCATCCTCGAGGCTGCCGGCGACAAGAAGATCCAGGTCATCAAGGAGGTGCGCGCCCTGACCTCCCTCGGCCTGAAGGAGGCCAAGGACCTCGTCGAGGGTGCCCCCAAGCCCGTCCTGGAGAAGGTCGGCAAGGAGGCTGCCGCCAAGGCCAAGGAGCAGCTCGAGGCTGCCGGCGCCACCGTCACCGTCAAGTGACCCCATCCCCCGCGGGGGAGCGCTGAATGTCGCCAGGGCGGCCGGGAAACCGGCCGCCCTGGCTTCTTTCTGTCTGGAGCGTCCCCTCGCCGGGCGGGCTGGCCGGGGCGGCACGCCGGGCCCGCCCTTTGCCTGACCGTCGCCAGCCGCTAGAGTTGGCAGCACTCGGAGGGGCGCATCGCAAGGACGCGGTGCCTGACACGGTGGTGGGCCGGAGCGCCGCTGTGCGCTCGTGTTGATTTTCCCACCCTGTTCGCGTAGTGTGCTTTTTTGCCCCATCGCCAAACTGTCGACCCGTGACTTGACTCGGGTCGTTCTGCATGCAAAGAACCCTTTCCGAGTTCTTGGAAGGACCAATATCTTGGCCGCCTCGCGCACTGCGTCGAAGAACATGAATGTCGTCTCCACCAGCGGACGAATTTCCTTCGCGAAGATCCATGAACCTCTCGAAGTCCCCAACCTGCTCGACCTCCAGACGAAGTCCTTCGACTGGCTGATCGGCAACGAGGCCTGGCGCACCAGCGTCGACGAGGCCTTGGCCGCGGGACGCACCGACGTCAACACCAAGTCCGGGTTGGAGGAGATCTTCGAGGAGATCTCCCCGATCGAGGACTTCTCCGAGACCATGTCGCTGAGCTTCCGCGACCACCGCTTCGAGAGCCCCAAGTACTCCGTGGAGGAGTGCAAGGACCGCGATGTCACCTATGCGGCCCCGCTCTTCGTCACCGCCGAGTTCATGAACAATGACACGGGCGAGATCAAGAGCCAGACCGTCTTCATCGGCGACTTCCCGCTGATGACGGACAAGGGCACCTTCATCATCAACGGCACCGAGCGTGTCGTCGTGTCCCAGCTGGTTCGTTCCCCGGGCGTCTACTTCGAGCAGACCCCGGACAAGACCTCGGACAAGGACATCTTCACCTGCAAGATCATCCCGTCGCGCGGTGCGTGGCTGGAGTTCGAGGTGGACAAGCGGGACATGGTGGGTGTCCGGCTGGATCGCAAGCGCAAGCAGAACGTCACCGTGCTCCTCAAGGCCCTGGGCTGGACCGACGAGCGGATCCTGGAGGAGTTCAGCGAGTACGAGTCCATCCGTCAGACCCTGGAGAAGGACCACGTCTCCACCCAGGACGAGGCCCTGCTGGACATCTACCGCAAGCTGCGTCCCGGCGAACCGCCGGCCCGTGACGCCGCCGAGGCGCTGCTGAAGAACTACTACTTCAACCCCAAGCGCTATGACCTGGCCAAGGTCGGCCGGTACAAGATCAACAAGAAGCTGGGTCTGGGCCTGCCCTTCGACCAGCAGGTGCTGACCGTCGACGACATCGTCGCGGCCATCCACTACGTCGTGGCGCTGCACGAGGGCAAGACCGAGATCGAGCGCGATGGGCAGCCGATCCTGGTTGAAGAGGACGACATCGACCACTTCGGCAACCGTCGCCTGCGCACCGTGGGTGAGCTGATCCAGAACCAGCTGCGCACCGGCTTGGGCCGGATGGAGCGCGTGGTCCGGGACCGGATGACCACCCAGGACATCGAGGCGATCACCCCGCAGACCCTGATCAACATCCGTCCGGTGACCGCGGCGCTGAAGGAATTCTTCGGCACCTCGCAGCTGTCCCAGTTCATGGACCAGAACAACCCGCTGGCGGGCCTGACCCACAAGCGTCGTCTGTCCGCGCTGGGCCCGGGCGGTCTGTCCCGTGACCGCGCCGGCATGGAGGTCCGTGACGTCCACCCGTCGCACTACGGCCGCATGTGCCCCATCGAGACCCCGGAAGGCCCGAACATCGGCCTGATCGGCTCGCTGGCCTCCTTCGCCCGGGTGAACGCCTTCGGCTTCATCGAGACCCCGTACCGCAAGGTCGTCGACGGCTCGGTCACCGACCAGATCGACTACCTCACCGCGGACGAGGAGGATCGTTACGTCATCGCACAGGCCAATGCCGAGATTGATGAGAACGGCCGCTTCGCCGAGGAGCGCGTGCTGGTCCGGATCAAGCACGGCGATGTCGACACCGTCCCGCGCGACGACGTCGAGTACATGGACGTCTCCCCGCGCCAGATGGTGTCCGTGGCCACGGCCCTGATCCCCTTCCTGGAGCACGATGACGCCTCCCGGGCCCTGATGGGCGCGAACATGCAGCGTCAGGCCGTGCCGCTGCTGCGCAACGAGGCTCCCTTCGTCGGCACCGGCATGGAGTACCGCTCGGCGATCGACGTCGGTGACGTCACCGTGGCCGACAAGGCCGGTGTGGTGATGAGCGTGTCCGCCGACCTGATCGACGTGGCCTGCGACGACGGCACCTACCAGACCTACCAGCTGCAGAAGTTCAAGCGCTCCAATGCCGGCACCTGCATCAACCAGCGCCCGCTGGTGAGCCAGGGCCAGCGCGTCGAGGTCGGCACTCCGCTGGCCGACGGCCCGTGCACCGACGGTGGCGAGATGGCCCTGGGCCGCAACCTGCTGGTCGCCTTCATGAGCTGGGAGGGCCACAACTACGAGGACGCCATCATCCTGAGCCAGCGCCTGGTGCAGGACGACGTGCTCACCTCGATCCACATCGAGGAGCACGAGGTGGACGCCCGCGACACCAAGCTGGGCCCCGAGGAGATCACCCGGGACATCCCGAACGTCTCCGAGGAGATGCTGGCGAACCTGGACGAGCGCGGCATCATCCGGATCGGCGCCGAGGTCGGTACCGGCGACATCCTGGTGGGCAAGGTCACCCCGAAGGGCGAGACCGAGCTGACCCCGGAGGAGCGGCTGCTGCGTGCCATCTTCGGTGAGAAGGCCCGCGAGGTCCGCGACACCTCGATGAAGGTGCCGCACGGTGAGACCGGCGTCGTGATTGGCGTGCGGGTCTTCGACCGCGAGGAGGGCGACGAGCTGCCTCCGGGCGTGAACCAGCTGGTGCGCGTCTACGTGGCGCAGAAGCGCAAGATCTCCAATGGTGACAAGCTGGCCGGCCGTCACGGCAACAAGGGCGTCATCTCCAAGATCCTGCCCGTGGAGGACATGCCCTTCCTGGAGGACGGCACCCCCGTCGACATCGTGCTGAACCCGATGGGTGTTCCGTCGCGAATGAACGTCGGCCAGGTGCTGGAGAACCACCTGGGCTGGATCGCCAAGACCGGTTGGGACATCGACGGGGTCGAGGGCGAGTGGGCCGAGCGCCTGCGCGAGGTTGGTCTGGGTCACGTCGACGGCAATTCCCGCCTGGCCACCCCGGTCTTCGACGGCGCCAACGAGGATGAGATCTCCGGCCTGCTGGAGAACGGCATCCCCACCCGCGACGGGGACCACCTGGTGGACCGCGACGGCAAGGCGCGGCTCTTCGACGGCCGCTCCGGCGAGCCGTACCCGGAGAAGGTGGGCGTCGGCTACATGTACATGCTGAAGCTGCACCACCTGGTGGATGACAAGATCCATGCCCGTTCCACCGGCCCGTACTCGATGATCACCCAGCAGCCGCTGGGCGGCAAGGCGCAGTTCGGTGGCCAGCGCTTCGGTGAGATGGAGGTGTGGGCCATGGAGGCGTACGGCGCCGCCTGGGCCCTGCAGGAGCTGCTGACCATCAAGTCCGACGACGTCCCCGGCCGCGTGAAGGTCTACGAGGCCATCGTCAAGGGCGAGAACATCCCCGAGCCCGGCATCCCGGAATCCTTCAAGGTTCTGGTGAAGGAGATGAAGTCGCTGTGCCTGAACGTGGAGGTCCTCTCCAGCGACGGCACGGTGGTGGAGCTTCGCGACAGCGAGGATGACTACCGCTCCGCCGAGGAATTCGGCATCGACCTCTCCCGTCGTCCCGGCAGCGACTCGTTCGCGGTCGTCGACGAAGTCTGAGTACCAGGGACGCACCGCGTCCTCGCCCGGCGGGCCGGCCCTCACCGGCCGGCCCCGCCGCGCGACTCAGTCAAGACAAGTACTCAGACATCTGAAGTTTCCTGAACCACCAGGAGAAAGAGAACCAACGTGCTGGACGTGAACTTCTACGACGAACTCCGGATTGGCCTGGCTGTAGCCGACCAGATCCGCGAGTGGTCGCACGGCGAGGTCAAGAAGCCGGAAACCATCAACTACCGCACCCTGAAGCCCGAGCGCGACGGCCTGTTCTGCGAGAAGATCTTTGGTCCCACCCGGGACTGGGAGTGCAACTGCGGCAAGTACAAGCGGGTGCGCTTCAAGGGCATCATCTGCGAGCGCTGTGGCGTCGAGGTCACCCGCTCCAATGTCCGTCGCGAGCGGATGGGCCACATCGAGCTGGCCGCCCCCGTGACCCACATCTGGTACTTCAAGGGCGTCCCGAGCCGGCTGGGCTACCTGCTGGACATCGCCCCGAAGGACCTGGAGAAGGTCATCTACTTCGCCGCCTACATGATCACCGCCGTCGACGAGGATGCCCGGCACCGGGATCTGCCCTCGTTGGAGGCGAAGGTGGAGAACGAGCGCAAGCGCCTGGAGCAGCGCCGCGACGCCGACATCGAGGCCCGGATGGCCAAGCTCGAGGCTGACATGGAGCAGCTGGAGAACGAGGGCGCCAAGGCCGACATCAAGAAGAAGGTGCGCGACGGCGCGGAGAAGGAGCTCAAGCAGCTCCGGGACCGCAGCCAGCGCGAGCTGGACCGCCTGGATGCCGTCTGGACCCGGTTCAAGGGCCTGAAGGTGCAGGACCTGGAGGGCGACGAGATCCTCTACCGGGAGATGAAGGCCCGCTTCGGCAAGTACTTCGAGGGCTTCATGGGCGCCGAGGCGATCAAGCGTCGCCTGGCCACCTTCGACCTGACCGCCGAGGCCGAGAACCTGAAGAACACCATCCAGACCGGCAAGGGCCAGCGCAAGACCCGCGCCCTGAAGCGGCTGAAGGTGGTCTCCGCCTTCCTGGACGGCAAGAACTCCCCGGCCGGCATGGTGCTGGACGCCGTCCCGGTCATCCCGCCGGACCTGCGTCCGATGGTGCAGCTGGACGGTGGCCGCTTTGCCACCTCGGACCTGAACGACCTGTACCGTCGCGTGATCAACCGCAACAACCGCCTCAAGCGGCTGCTGGACCTGGGTGCGCCCGAGATCATCGTGAACAACGAGAAGCGGATGCTGCAGGAGGCCGTCGACTCGCTGTTCGACAACGGCCGTCGTGGCCGTCCGGTCACCGGCCCGGGCAACCGCCCGCTGAAGTCCATCAGCGACATGCTGAAGGGCAAGCAGGGCCGTTTCCGCCAGAACCTGCTGGGCAAGCGCGTGGACTACTCCGGCCGTTCCGTGATCGTGGTGGGTCCGCAGCTCAAGCTGCACCAGTGCGGCCTGCCCAAGGCGATGGCCCTGGAGTTGTTCAAGCCCTTCGTGATGAAGCGGCTGGATGACCTGAACTACGCGCAGAACATCAAGAGCGCCAAGCGGATGGTGGAGCGTCAGCGTCCCCAGGTGTGGGATGTCCTGGAAGAGGTCATCAAGGAGCACCCGGTGCTGCTGAACCGTGCACCTACCCTGCACCGTCTGGGCATCCAGGCCTTCGAGCCCCAGTTGATCGAGGGCAAGGCGATCCAGCTGCACCCGCTGGTCTGCACCGCCTTCAACGCCGACTTCGACGGTGACCAGATGGCCGTGCACCTGCCGCTGTCGGCCGAGGCCCAGGCCGAGGCCCGGATCCTGATGCTGTCCACCAACAACATCCTGAAGCCGGCCGACGGCCGTCCCGTCACCCTGCCGACCCAGGACATGATCATCGGCATGTACTTCCTGACCCAGGAACGTGCGGGCGCCGGTGCCGGCAATGCCTACTCCTCGCTGTCCGAGGCCCTGATGGCCTTCGACCGCAAGGAGCTGCTGGTGGGCGCCCCGATCAAGCTGCGGCTGAAGGACATCGTTGCTCCCGAGGGCGCAGAGGTGCGTCCCGACGGCAGCGTGATCCTGGAGACCACGCTGGGCCGCGCCATCTTCAACGAGGCGCTGCCGGCCGACTACCCGTTCATCAACGAGACCGTCGGCAAGAAGCAGCTGGGCGCCATCGTCAATGACCTGGCCGAGCGCTACCAGAAGGTGCTGGTTGCCCAGACCCTGGACAACCTGAAGGACTTGGGCTTCCACTGGGCCACCCGCTCCGGCGTGACGGTCTCCATCGGCGACGTGCAGACGCCGCCGAACAAGCCGGAGATCATTGCCTCCTACGACGCCAAGGCCGCCAAGATCGACAAGCTCTACGAGCGTGGCGCGGTGACCGAGGATGAGCGTCGCCAGGAGTTGATCCAGATCTGGACCGACGCGACCGCCGAGTTGACCACCGCGATGGAGAAGAACTTCACCGCGACCAACCCGATCTTCATGATGGTGCACTCCGGTGCTCGAGGAAACATGACGCAGATGCGTCAGATCGCGGCCATGCGTGGCCTGGTGGCCAACCCGAAGGGTGAGATCATCGCCCGCCCGATCAAGTCCAACTTCCGTGAGGGCCTGTCGGTGCTGGAGTACTTCATCTCCACCCACGGTGGCCGTAAGGGCCAGGCCGACACCGCGCTGCGCACCGCCGACTCGGGTTACCTGACCCGTCGTCTGGTGGACGTCAGCCAGGACGTGATCATCCGCGAGGAGGACTGCCAGACCGAGCGTGGCCTGACCAAGCCGATCGCGGAGGTTGACGAGGCCGGCGTGCTGCGGGCCCTGGGCAATGTGGAGACCGCCGTCTACGCCCGTACCCTCGCGGTGGACGCCACCGACGAGCAGGGCACTGTGGTGGTCCCCGCCGGCACCGACCTGGGTGACGTGGAGATCAAGGCGATGGTGGAGGCCGGCATCTCCACCGCCAAGGTCCGCTCGGTGCTGACCTGTGAGGCCGCCACCGGCACCTGCGCCATGTGCTACGGCCGCAGCCTGGCCACCGGCAAGCTGGTGGACGTCGGCGAGGCCGTCGGTATCGTCGCTGCCCAGTCCATTGGCGAGCCCGGTACCCAGCTCACCATGCGTACCTTCCACACCGGTGGTGTGGCCGGTGACGACATCACCCAGGGTCTGCCCCGAGTGGTCGAGCTCTTCGAGGCCCGCCAGCCCAAGGGCAAGGCCCCGATGGCCGAGGCTGCCGGTCGGGTCACGATCGAGGAGGGCGACCGTTCGCGCAAGATCATCGTCAAGCGCGACGACGGCCAGGAAGACCTCGAGTACCCGGTGCCGCGTCGCGCCCGTCTGGAGTTCGAGGACGCCAACGGCGTCAAGCACTCCATCAAGGACGGCGACCACGTGGAGGCCGGCGAGCAGCTCACGGCCGGCACCCTGGACCCCCAGGACGTGCTGCGGGTTCGCGGTGTGCGCAAGGTGCAGGAGCACCTGGTGGAGGAGGTCCAGCGGGTCTACGGCACGCAGGGTGCCCCGATCCACGACAAGCACATCGAGATCATCATCCGGCAGATGCTGCGTCGGGTGACCGTGATCGATTCCGGCGACACCCAGATGATGCCCGGCGAGCTCGTCGACCGTCCGACCTACGAGAGCCAGAACCGCACGGCGCTGGCCGAGGGCGGCAAGCCCGCCGAGGGTCGTCCGGTGCTGATGGGCATCACCAAGGCCTCGCTGGCCACCGAGTCCTGGCTGTCCGCGGCCTCCTTCCAGGAGACCACCAAGGTGCTGACCGACGCCGCCATCCATGGCAAGTCGGACTCGCTGGTGGGCCTGAAGGAGAACGTGATCCTGGGCAAGCTGATCCCGGCCGGTACCGGTCTGGACCGCTACCGCAACATCCGGGTGGAGCCCACCGCGGAGGCGAAGGCGACCGCCTTCACCATGAGCTACGACCCGTTCGACTACGACTTCGGGTCGGGCACGGGCGCGGCGGTTCCGCTGGAGGACCTGGACTTCGGCGACATGCGCTGAGGTTGACCTCTGATGTCCACTGGGGCGTCTCCCTGCGGGGAGGCGCCCCAGTGCCGTTCCCCAAGGATCTGCGAGCGCGTCTGCCACACATGATCCCCGAACCTGTCGAGGGGCCTCGCGAGGCCCGGACGTCGTGGTTGGGCTCCCTGGCATCGGGCCGCTAGCGTGGCCGGCATGCGCATCCTCTCGGTGAATGTCGGACAGCCCCGTGAAGACCTGGGCGGCTATGGCATCCCGACGGGACATGACAAGCGCCCGGTGGGCTCCATCCGGGTCAGCGATCCCGGCCCACGCACGCCGGACGGCCCCCGGCTCTCGGGGGTGGAGGGTGACTTCGTCGGGGATCGCAAACACCACGGGGGTACGGACAAGGCGGTCTATGCGGTGGGCCGGGAAGACCTGGACCTGTGGAGCCGACGACTGGGGCGGGAGCTGTCGCCGGGCTGGATGGGGGAGAACCTGACCACCGTCGGCTGGGATGTCAACGCCTCGATCGTGGGGGAGTGCTGGGCCGTCGGGGAGGCGCTGCTGCAGGTGAGCGTGCCCCGGATCCCGTGCCGCACCTTCCAGCGGGTGGCCGAGCGGCCGGGCTGGATCAAGGAGTTCACCCGGGCGGGCGGCGCCGGCAGCTACCTGCGGGTGCTGCGGCCGGGCCGGATCGAGCCGGGCATGCCGGTGGCCCGGGTGGAGGTGCCCGGCCACGGGGTCAGCATCCGCGAGCTCTTCTGGGCCCGCACCACCCGGCCCGAGCTGGCGTCCCGGGTGCTGGCGGCGGGCGAGCTGCTGGCGGCCGACGTCCGGGAGAAGCTGGCGGGCCGCGTCACCACGGACCTGTCGTGACCTGACGGCCGTAGCCAGCGCATGCTGGGTGACACGTTTTGACCCAGCGACGCCCGTCGAGTAAATTTGTGACCTGTGCTCGATCGGATCGGGCCTTTGTGCGTGCCCTGGCAGTGGGGTCGCCCGCCTAAACGTTGCGAGGTGGGGGACAACGGTGCGGAGTTCGCACTGCAGACAACTGCACCAGCTGGGGATAACGGTGGTCCACAACTGAGGCGCGGGAGCTGCAAGCCAGGGTAAGACCATCCAGACAACGAAAGAGATACCAGCCGGTGCCTACAATCCAGCAGCTGGTCCGCAAGGGCCGCACTGACAAGGTCAGCAAGAACAAGACCCCCGCGCTCAAGGGTTCGCCCCAGCGTCGTGGCGTGTGCACTCGTGTGTACACCACCACCCCGAAGAAGCCGAACTCGGCCCTTCGCAAGGTGGCCCGTGTCCGCCTCTCCTCCGGGATCGAGGTGACCGCCTACATCCCCGGCGTGGGCCACAACCTGCAGGAGCACTCGATGGTGCTGGTGCGCGGTGGTCGTGTGAAGGACCTGCCCGGCGTTCGCTACAAGATCATCCGCGGTTCGCTCGACACCCAGGGTGTCAAGGGCCGCAAGCAGGCTCGCAGCCGCTACGGCGCGAAGAAGGAGAAGTAATGCCTCGCAAGGGTCCGGCGCCCAAGCGCCCCGTCATCGTCGATCCGGTCTACGGTTCGCCGCTGGTCTCCCAGCTGGTCAGCAAGATCCTGCTGGACGGCAAGAAGACCACCGCCCAGGACATCGTCTACACCGCGCTGGAGGGCACCCGCGAGAAGACCGGTGTCGATCCCGTGCAGACCCTGAAGCGCGCTCTGGACAACATCAAGCCCTCGCTTGAGGTCAAGTCCCGTCGCGTCGGCGGCGCCACCTACCAGGTGCCGATCGAGGTCAAGCCCGCTCGCGCCACCACCCTGAGCATGCGGTGGCTGGTCGGCTTCTCCCGCGCCCGTCGGGAGAAGACCATGGCCGAGCGCCTCATGAACGAGATCCTGGACGCCTCCAATGGTCTGGGCGCCTCGGTCAAGAAGCGTGAGGACACTCACAAGATGGCCGAAGCCAACAAGGCGTTCGCCCACTACCGCTGGTGATCAACCGCCCCAGCGCCGGTCAGCCGGTGCTGGGGCATTCATCACGTCCGGGATGGGTAGAATCTCCTCCCGGACGTGTTGCACGTCCAAACCTGTTCGAACCCATTCAAAGATTTGAGGTTGAAGCCCTGTGGCCATCGACTTGAAGACTGACCTGGCCAAGGTCCGCAACATCGGCATCATGGCCCACATCGACGCCGGCAAGACCACCACTACCGAGCGCATCCTGTTCTACACGGGCATCACCCACAAGATCGGTGAGGTGCACGACGGCGCCGCCACCATGGACTGGATGGAGCAGGAGCAGGAGCGTGGCATCACCATCACCTCCGCCGCCACCACCTGCTTCTGGCACGACACCCAGATCAACATCATCGACACCCCCGGCCACGTGGACTTCACCGTCGAGGTGGAGCGCTCGCTGCGCGTGCTCGACGGTGCCGTGGCCGTCTTCGACGGTGTGGCCGGCGTGGAGCCGCAGAGCCAGACCGTGTGGCGTCAGGCCACCAAGTACGGCGTGCCGCGCATCTGCTACATCAACAAGCTGGACCGCACCGGCGCGTCCTTCGACCACTGCATCAAGACCATCCGCGAGCGCCTGATGGCCACCCCGGCCATCATCCAGCTCCCGATTGGTGCCGAGGCCGACTTCAAGGGCGTCGTGGACCTGGTGGAGATGAACGCCAAGGTCTACCACGGTGAGACCGGTCTGGGTGAGATGTACGAGGTCGAGGAGATCCCGGCCGACATGCTGGAGCAGGCCAAGGCCGCCCGCGCCGAGCTGCTCGAGGTTGTGGCCGAGGCCGACGACGAGCTGATGATGATGTTCCTGGAGGGCGAGGAGCCCACCGTCGAGCAGCTGAAGGCGGGCATCCGCAAGGGTGTGCTGGCCAACCAGTTCAACGCCGTCGTCTGTGGTACCTCCTTCAAGAACAAGGGTGTGCAGCCGCTGCTGGACGCCGTCGTCGACTACCTGCCGTCCCCGCTGGACGTGCCGGCCATCGAGGGTTTCAAGCCGGGCGACGAGTCCGCCGTGCTGGAGCGTCACCCCAACAACGACGATCCGCTGTCCATCCTGGCCTTCAAGATCGCGGCCGACCCGCACCTGGGCAAGCTGACCTTCATCCGCGTCTACTCCGGCGTCCTGCAGGCGGGCACCCAGGTGCTCAACGCCACCAAGGGCAAGAAGGAGCGGATCGGCAAGATCTACCAGATGCACGCCAACAAGCGTCAGGAGATCGAGTCGATCGGCGCCGGCATGATCTGCGCCGTGATGGGCCTGAAGGACACCACCACCGGTGAGACCCTGTGCGACGCGGCCAACCCGATCATCCTCGAGTCGATGGAGTTCCCGGCGCCGGTGATCGAGCAGGCCATCGAGCCGAAGACCAAGTCGGACCAGGAGAAGCTGGGTGTCGCCATCCAGCGTCTGGCCGAGGAGGATCCCACCTTCCGCGTCCACACCGACGAGGAGACCGGCCAGACCATCATCGCCGGCATGGGCGAGCTGCACCTCGAGGTGCTGATCGACCGCATGAAGCGTGAGTTCAAGGTCGAGGCCAACATCGGCAAGCCGCAGGTGGCCTACCGTGAGACGCTGCGCCGTGCGGTGCAGAAGGTCGACTACACCCACAAGAAGCAGTCGGGTGGTTCCGGCCAGTACGCCAAGGTGATCGTGGACCTGGAGCCGCTGGAGCCGGGCTCGGGCTACGAGTTCGTCAACGCCGTCACCGGCGGCCGCATCCCCAAGGAGTACATCCCCGCGGTGGACGCCGGCATCAAGGACGCCATGCAGTTCGGCGTGCTGGCCGGTTACCCGGTGGAGGACATCCGGGTGACGCTGACCGACGGCGCCTACCACGATGTCGACTCCTCGGAGATGGCCTTCAAGATCGCCGGCTCGATGGTCTTCAAGGAGGCCGCCAAGAAGGCCGACCCGGCCATCCTGGAGCCGATGATGGCCGTCGAGGTGACCACCCCGGAGGACTACCTGGGTACCGTGATCGGTGACCTGAACGCCCGTCGTGGCCACATCCAGAGCATGGACGAGCTGCACGGCAACCGCGTCGTCCGCGCCCTGGTCCCGCTGTCGGAGATGTTCGGCTACGTGGGTGACCTGCGGTCCAAGACCTCCGGTCAGGCCTCGTACTCGATGGAGTTCGACTCCTACGGCGAGACCCCGAAGAATGTCGCCGACGAGATCGTCGCGAAGGCTCGCGGCGGCGAGTGACGGTTTCGGCCGGGCCGGGGCGGGGGAGCGATCTCCCGCCCCGGCCGGGTCAGCACCGGGGAATCAGTTTGACTCTGACGCCTTGGTGCACAAAACTTGGACGGTACCCTTGCCCAGCCTGCTGAGCAGGGGCGAAGCCCAGTAAGTCAGGAAACGGGGTGGGATCTCCCCACCCCGCTCACACCCAAGTACGCCCCGCGGAGAGCGTGGCGGCAATCCAGAAGGAGCCCTCAGTGGCAAAGGCCAAGTTCGAGCGGACTAAGCCGCACTGCAACATCGGCACCATCGGACACATCGACCACGGCAAGACCACGCTCACCGCGGCGATCTCCAAGGTGCTCCACGACACGTACCCGGATCTCAACGAGACCTTCGCTTTCGAGAACATCGACAAGGCTCCCGAAGAGCGCCAGCGTGGCATCACCATCTCGATCGCTCACATCGAGTACCAGACCGAGAAGCGCCACTACGCGCACGTTGACTGCCCCGGCCACGCCGACTACGTCAAGAACATGATCACCGGTGCTGCCCAGATGGACGGCGCCATCCTCGTGGTCGCCGCCACCGACGGCCCCATGCCCCAGACCCACGAGCACGTGCTGCTCGCCCGTCAGGTCGGTGTGCCCGCCATCGTCGTCGCGCTGAACAAGTGCGACATGGTGGACGACGAGGAGCTCATCGAGCTCGTCGAGATGGAGGTCCGCGAGCTGCTGTCCTCGCAGGACTTCGATGGCGACGACTGCCCCGTCGTGCGCGTGTCGGCCTTCCAGGCCCTGCAGGGTGACGCCAAGTGGGCCGAGAGCATCGTCGAGCTGATGAACGCTGTCGACGAGTACATCCCGCAGCCCGAGCGTGAGACCGACAAGCCGTTCCTGATGCCCGTCGAGGACGTCTTCACCATCACCGGCCGTGGCACCGTGATCACCGGCCGTATCGAGCGTGGCGTCGTCAAGACCGGCGAGACCGTCGACATCATCGGCATCCGTGAGGAGAAGCAGTCCAGCACCGTCACCGGTGTCGAGATGTTCCGCAAGATCCTCGACGAGGGTCGCGCGGGCGAGAACGTCGGCCTGCTGCTGCGTGGCACCAAGAAGGAGGACGTCGAGCGTGGCATGTGTGTCATCAAGCCCGGCTCCACCACCCCGCACACCGACTTCGAGGGTTCCGTCTACGTGCTGACCAAGGAGGAGGGTGGCCGTCACAAGCCGTTCTTCTCCAACTACAGCCCCCAGTTCTACTTCCGTACCACGGACGTGACTGGCGTCGTGCAGCTGCCCGAGGGCACCGAGATGGTCATGCCCGGTGACAACACCGACATGACCGTGCACCTGAACAAGCCCGTCGCCATGGAGGACGGCCTGAAGTTCGCCATCCGCGAGGGTGGCCGGACCGTCGGCGCCGGCCGCGTGACCAAGATCATCAAGTGACCCTGTGTCGCTGATCATGGTCAGGTGACAGCCTGAACAACGCAAGGGCCCCGATCCGCAAGGATCGGGGTCCTTGTGCATGTCCCCTTGTGCATGTCCCCTTGTGCATGTCCCCTTGTGCGTGTTCCCTTGTGTATGTACCGAGGTGCCATGGGCCTCGACAGGCTCGGCCGCCGTGGTTGGGGGAGGACATGACGAGGGCCACACACCGTGCGGTGTGTGGCCCTCGGCCGGTTCCCCGGGTCAGCGGGTGATGCGGGTCACTCCGGGATGGTGAAGACCTGGCCGGGGAAGATCAGGTCGGGGTTCTTCACGCCATTGGCGCGGGCGATGTCCATGTAGTCGACGCCGAACTTGGCCCCGATCTCGCTCAGGGTGTCGCCCGGCTTCACGGTGTAGGTCTGCTTCGGCTTGCCGGCCGGGGCGGCGGGGGCCTGCTTGGCCTGGTCCGCCTTGGACTTGGCGTCCGCCTCGGCCTTCGCCTTGGCATCCGCAGCCGCCTTGGCGTCGGCGTCGGCCTTGGCCTTCGCATCAGCGGCAGCCTTGGCATCGGCGTCGGCCTTCGCCTTGGCGTCCGCATCCGCCTTGGCCTTCGCGGCCGCCTCGGCGTCGGCCTTGGCCTTCTCGTCGGCCTCGGCCTTGGCGCGAGCTTCGGCCTCGGCCTTCTCCTTGGCGTCCAGCTCGGCCTGGGCGGCGGCCGCGGTGGCCTCATTGCTGGCCTGCTGCCGGTCGATGCGCGCCTGATCATCCGCCGAGACCTCGGCGGGGGGCATCTGGTCATTCTTCTGGTCGTTCTTGTCCAGGCCCAGCTTGTCCTTGATTCCGTCAAAAAGTCCCATGATTCCTCTTCCTGTGGGACGCCCAACTCCGGGCGCATGCCTTCACGCTAGCCCCATGGGGGTGGGCAGCGCCCGTGACCGGGCCGATTACGCCGCTGGCTGACAGCTGCTCAGCCCCGGGTCAGCAGGACCACCGGATAGCTCGCGAGGAGCTCCGAGACCAGGATGGAACCGGTGAAGACCGCGCCGGTCAACTGGTCCGTCCACTGGCCGTCGAGGTCCACCGTGGTGTCCTGCCAGCCGCCCTGCTCTGCCAGCCCCACGGGCAGCCGGGTGGCCAGGCTGATCAGGCCGGAGCGCTCGAAACCCAGCAGGTGGTCCGACGCCAGGCCGGTGGCCCGCACGGGCCGGTAGCCGACGAACAGTTCCGGCCGCTCGCGGCGCAGCCGCAGGACGGTGCGTACCAGGTGCTGCTTGGCGGCCGGGTCCTGCGCGTCGGCGGGTTCGCTGGTCAGCAGGGCGCGCAACCGCTGGTGGTCCACCGGGCGACGGTTGTCCGGGTCCACCAGGGAGTCATCCCAGACCTCCGTGCCCTGGTAGACGTCGGGGATGCCCGGCATGGTCAGCTGCACCGCCTTCTGGGCCAGGCTGTTGCTCCGGGCCGGCCCGTCCAGGGCGGCGGTCAGCGCGTCCCAGCGGGGGCGGATACTGGCGGACTCATAGGCCGACTCGATCGCGTCGTGCACCGCCTGCTCGAAGGCGGCATCCGGGGACATCCAGCTCGTGGCCAGCCCGGCCTCCCGCATCGCCTTCTCGGCATAGTCATGCAGCCGCTGGCGGTCCTCGACGGGACCGGTACCGGCCAGCGTCTGGGCCAGCAGATGGGCGAAGGTCGGCTCCGGCACCGCGGTGTCCGCGCTGAAGGCGTCCAGGAAGGCGATCCACGGCTTGCGCAGCTCGGACAGCGCCGCCAACCGGGCCCGGACGTCCTCGCCCCGCTTGGTGTCGTGCGTGGCCAGCGAGGTCATCGAGTCGGGCAGCTCCCGTTCCCGGCGGTCCATCGCCTTGTGGAAGGCATCCGGATCGGTGCCGAAGCTGGCCGGGTGGCCACCCACCTCGTTCAGGGCGACGAACCGGTTGGCCCGGTACCAGGCGGTGTCCTCCACGCCCTTGGCCATCACCGCGCCCGTGAACTGCTGGAAGCGGCGGGCAGCCTCCTGGCCGACGTCCAGCAGCTGCGGTTCCAGCACGTCGAGTGCGGCGGACAGGTCGGTGCGGTCATGCCGGGTGTCGGCCAGGGACGCCGTCAGCGCGGCATCGTCATCCGGCAGGTAGGTGCGGTAGACGCCCATCCTGGCGGCCAGCTGGTGCATGGCCTCGGCCACCTGCTCCGGCGCCAGGCCACCAAGATCCAGCAGGGAGAGCAAGCGCCGCGTCTCCGCGCCGAACATCTCCCGGGCCATCCACTGCTTGCCGCGCAGGATGTGCTGGGCCACGTCCAGCTCGTCACCGGTGCGACGCTGGTAGTCGTCAGTGAAGAAGTCCTCGGCGGCGGGATCGACGAAGACCTGGTTCACCTCGGTCATCGCGTCATAGCCGGTGGTGCCGGCCACCGGCCAGTCCGGCAGGTCCTCGCCGTGCTCCAGGATCTTCTCGGCCACGATCCAGGCGTCCGGGCAGGCCTCGGCCAGCCGCTCGAAGTACTGTTTGGGGTCCACCAGGCCGTCCGGGTGGTCCACCCGCAAGCCGTCGATCCCGTCCTCGCTGACCATCCGGACGATGCGCTCATGGGTGGCGCGGAAGACCTCCTCGTCCTCGATCCGCACCCCGGCCAGCGTCGCGACGGCGAAGAAACGCCGGTAGGTGAGCTGCTCGTTGCCCTCGGCCCCCGGGACCAGCCGGTAGTGCTGGCGGTCATGCACCTGGCGCGGGGTGTCGCCGGCGTGGGCGGTGCCCGGCGCCACCGGGAAGCGGTGCTCGTAGAAGCTGAGCTCGGTCAGGTCGTCGCTCAGGGTCAGCCGGTCCACGTCATCGGCACTGCCCAGCACCGGCACCGAGATCGGCCCGGCAGCCCAATCCACGTCGAACCAGCGCGCCTGCGAGGAGGACTGCCCATCCCGCAGGGTGCTCCACCAGGCCGGGTTCTCCCAGGCGTGGGCGATGCCCAGGTGGTTGGGCACGATGTCCACCACGATCCCCAGCCCCTTGGCGCGAGCGGCGGCCACCAGTTCCCGCCAGCCCTGCTCACCGCCGCGCTGGGGGTCGATCACGGCCGGATCGGTCACGTCGTAGCCGTGGCCCGAACCGGTGGTCGAGGCAAGGATGGGGGAGAGGTAGAGGGCACCGACGCCGAGCTCGTCGAGGTAGTCGACGACGCCGGCGGCATCCTGCAGCGTGAAGTCGGGGGTGATCTGCAGCCGATAGGTGGAAGTGGGCTTCATGCGGCCGAGCCTAGTGGGCCGCGCGGACAGTTCCCGCCAGGTCCGCGGCCATTCCGCTGTTGGCTGCACGGGCTACCGTGGAGGGGTGAGCACTCCTGGGGCCGGACGCCCCCGTGACCGTCGTCCCGGCGCCGCCGGCAACCGCGCCCCGCACGCCGCAGCCGGGGCGGACATCGGCACGTCGCGTGGCCTGGCGCACACCTTGGACGACCTGGTCCGAATCCCGGGCACCACCATCACCCTGGGCGTCGATGCCCTGCTGGGGCTGGTCCCCGGCGTCGGTGACGCCGCAACCACGGCGATGGCCAGCCTGATCCTGGTGGACGCGGTGCGCGCCCAGGTTCCGCTGCCGGTGCTGGCCCGGATGGTGGCCAACTGCGGTCTGGACGCCCTGCTGGGCCAGCTCCCGTTGGTGGGGGACCTGGCCGACATCGGTTTCCGCTCCAACCGCAAGAACCTGCGGCTGCTGGAACGTGCCGTGGCCGACCCCCGACGGGTGGAGCGCAACAGCGTCGCCTACCTGGCGGCGGCCAGCGCGATGGTGCTGCTGGCGGTGCTCGTGATGATCGGCGCGACGCTGTTCGCGCTGTGGTGGGTGGGGAAGGTGCTCGGGATTCTCTGACGCGGGCGGACACTCGGTGACCGGGTGGGGGTGGGCGATGCCCCGATCGGGTGGTGGCGGACGCTGGGTGACCGGTTCGCTCGGCGACTGTGCCGCGACAAGCCTTCTCGTTCATCGAAGCCTGGTCGCGTCTTCTACGTCGCTGCCGCGAACCCGGACCACCCAGCGCCCTTGGTTGCTGGCTACCGCGGGTTGGGTGCGGGCGGATGCCGCGGGTGGGAGGAGCACTCCGTGCCCCCGTCCTCCCGAGGCGGGTTACTTGCGCTTCTGGAGGGCCGCCCATTCGTCGCGCAGGCCAACCGTGCGGTGGAAGAGCATCGGCTGGTCCGGGTCGCAGGCGAAGTAGCCGGTGCGCTCGAACTGCACCACCTCACCGGGCTGGGTCTCGGCCAGGGCAGGCTCCACCTTGCAGCCGGTCAGGATCTGCCGGGAGTTCGGGTTGAGGTCATCGAGCGCCTCGCCGGTGGTCTCGCCGGGGATCCGGGCGGTGAACAGGCGCTCGTAGAGGGCCACGGTGGCGTCGACGGCATGGGCCGCAGAGACCCAGTGCATGGTGGACTTCACCTTGCGGCCGTCCGGGGCGTCGCCGCCGCGGGTGGCGGGGTCATAGGTGGCCAGTACCTCGGTCACGGTCCCGTCGGAATCCTTGATCACGTCGTGCGCCTTGACGAAGTAGGCGCCGCGCAGCCGCACCTCGCGGTCCAGCGTGAGCCGGAAGTACTTCGGCGGCGGCACCTCCGCAAAGTCCTCCTGCTCGATGTAGAGGCTGCCGCTGAAGGGCATGGCGCGCAGACCGTCCTCCGGACGCTCGGGGTTGTTGGTCACCTCGAAGTACTCCACCACCGGCTCGCCGTTCTCGTCGGTGGGCCAGTTGGTCAGGGTCAGCTTCAGCGGGCGCAGCACCGCCATCCGGCGCTGGGCGTTCTGGTTGTGCTCACGCCGCACGAAGCTCTCGAACTCCTCGATCGCCTTGACCGAGTTGTTGCGGGTGGTGCCGATGGCGGTCATGAAGGCCCGGATGGCGGCCGCCGGATAGCCGCGGCGACGCATGCCGCGCAGGGTGGGCATCCGGGCGTCGTCCCAGCCGTCGACCAGCCCATCCTCGACGAGCTTCTTGAGCCGACGCTTGGAGGTGACGGTGTGGGTGAGCTCCAGCCGCGCGAATTCCAGCTGGCGCGGCTTGTCGCCCGGCAGCGGCAGGTGCTCCAGGAACCAGTCGTAGAGCGGCCGGTGGGCATCGAACTCCAGGCTGCACAGGGAATGCGTGACGCCCTCCAGAGCATCGCTCTGGCCATGCGCCCAGTCATAGGTGGGGTAGATGCACCACGCGTCGCCGGTGTTGTGGTGACGGGCATGCCGGATCCGGTACATCACCGGGTCGCGCAGCCACATGTTCTCCGAGGCCATGTCGATCTTGGCGCGCAGGCAGCGGGACCCGTCGGGGAACTCGCCGGCGCGCATCCGCCGCAGCAGGTCCAGGCTCTCGGCGGCCGGCCGGTCCCGGAAGGGGGAGTTCACGCCGGGCTCGCCGAAGCCGCCCTTCTGCGCGCTGATCGTCTCCCCGTCCTGGTCATCCACGTAGGCCAGACCCTGCTCCACCAGGTGCTCGGCCCAGACGTAGAGCTGCTCGAAGTAGTCCGACGCGTGCACCGTCACGCCCGGGGTGTAGCCCAGCCAGGCGATGTCGTCCTTGATCGAGTCGACGTACTCCGCCTCCTCGGTGCCCGGATTGGTGTCGTCCAGCCGCAGATTGCACACCCCGCCGAAGTCCTCGGCCACGGAGAAGTTCTGCACGATCGCCTTTGCGTGCCCGATGTGCAGGTAACCATTCGGCTCGGGTGGGAAGCGGGTCTGCACCCGCTGGCCGTAGGTTCCCTGCTCGTTGTCGCGACGCACGGCATCGCGGATGAAGTCATTGGCGGCAACCACGGGCTCAGGGGCATTCATGGCCGCAAAACTAGCATGCACGGGCGTGGCCGCCGCTGGCCGGTGAGCAGGCACGTCGGCCAGGCGCAGCTCCAGGGGCTGTTGGCCGTCGACGGGCCGACCCGTGAGCCCACGGCCGCACGATAGGCTGGCGCCATCATGACTGAAGAGCTGAACCTTGCCCCGGCCGCCGTCGACCTGTCTCCCGCGCGGCTGCGCGTGGCGCCCTCCCCGACCGGTGATCCGCACGTCGGCACCGCCTACATGGCCCTGTTCGACAAGGCGTGGGCCCGGCGCACCGCCGGCGCCTTCGTGCTGCGGATCGAGGACACGGACCAGGCCCGGCTGGTGCCGGGCTCGGAGGAGCAGATCTACCAGACTCTGGAATGGCTCGGGCTGGGCCCCGACGAGGGTCCGCAGCAGGGCGGGGAGTACGGCCCCTACCGCCAGTCCGAGCGGCTGGACACCTACCGGCCCTTCGTGGACCAGCTGATCGACGACGGCCACGCCTACTACTGCTGGTGCAGCGCCGAGCGGCTCAAGCAGATGCGGGAGCAGCAGCAGGCCGAGAAGCGCGACGTGATTGGCTATGACCGGCTCTGCCTGGGCAAGACCAAGCAGGAGCGGGCCCAGCTGCCCGGCTTCCAGGAGACCCCCGTCGTGCGGATGCTGGTGCCCGATGACGTGGAGCTGACCTTCGACGACCTGATCAACGGCCCCACTGCCGCGCCCCGGCCGGATGACCAGGTGATCTTGAAGACCGACGGTTTCCCCACCTATCACCTGGCCGTGGTGGTGGACGACCACCTGATGGGCATCACCCACGTGGTGCGCGGCCAGGAGTGGATCAGCTCCACCCCCAAGCACCTCCTGCTCTACAAGTGGCTGGGCTTCCCGGCGCCGCGATTCGCCCACATGCCGCTGATCCGCAACACCGACCGCTCCAAGATCAGCAAGCGGAAGAATCCCGCCGCCCGGCTGACCTGGTTCCGCGAGCAGGGCTACCTGCCCGAGGCGCTGCTGAACTTCCTGATGCTGCTGGGCTACCCGCCCGTGCACGAGGGTCAGGAGGTGCAGTCCTTCGACGACTTCGTGGCGTCCTTCGACTGGTCCAAGATCAACCCGGCCGGTCCGATCTTCGACATGGACAAGCTGAACTGGCTCAACGGGCACTACATCCGCACCATGTCGGCCGAGGATCTGGCCGCCCGGATCGAGCGCTACTGGGCCGAGCAGGGGCAGCCCGAGCTGGACGACAGCGCCCGGACGCTGCTGGTGGGCGCCACCCCGTTGATCCAGGAGCGGCTGACGCTGCTCAGCGAGGCCCGGGAGAAGTTGGCCTTCCTGTTTGCCGAGGACGCCTCGATCAGCGCCCCGGACGAGGTGGTGGCCAAGCTCAAGGAGGACACCCCGCAGGTGCTGGACGCCGCGCTGTCCGTGCTGGAGGGGCTGGAACCCTTCGACGCCGAGAACATCCAGGCGGCGCTGCGCGCCAAGCTGGTGGACGAGCTGGGCATCAAGCCCAAGTTCGCCTTCGCCCCCGTGCGGGTGGGGATCACCGGCAGTAATGTCAGCCCGCCGCTGTTCGAGTCGATGGAGCTCTTGGGGCATTCCTCGTCGATCCGACGGTTGAAGGCCTTCCGCGCCAGTCTGTGAGCCCGCAACCGATCACCCCACGATCCCCAAGCTTGTCGGAGGGACGGGCTGCGGACCGGGGTGTCTCGTGCGCTGTGTCTCGTCGACACTCGCTGGCTCGCGTCTCCTCGCAGAACCGCGCCCAAGACACCCCGGCTCCTTCGCCCGTCCTGGGCGGCTACCGGCCGGGTCAGCGGAGCTTCTTGAGCGGGGTCTGCCAGCCCAGCTCGCTGACCTGGGCCAGGTACAGCTCGGCACAGGCCAGGGCATCGGTCAGCGCCTCGTGCGCCCGGTAGCGGGGCAGGCCGTACTGGTCCCGCGCGCCCCACAGCCGTAGCGCGCCGGGCGGCGGCTCGTCGTCGAATCCCTTGGTCAGCAACTGGTACTGCAGCTGCATGGTGTCGACGGTGGGGATCGGCACGCCGGCCCCCCAGACGCGACGCATCGCCACGTCCAGGAAGCCGGTCTCGATCACGGCGTGGTGGGCCAGCAGGAGCCGGCCACGCAGCGCGGTGAGCAGGGCGGTCAGGGCCTCGGCCGGCTCCACCCCGGCGGCCAGCTGGTCGTCGGTGATGCGGTGGATGGTGGCGCTCTGGCCCACCTCCGCGTCGGAGCGGATCACCAGGTGGCCGGCGCCGGCCAGCCGGATGGCCTGGCCGTCCACCGGCACGAAGCCGATGCTCAGCAGCCGGTCGGTCTTCGGATCCAGGCCGGTGGTCTCCACGTCGACGGCCAGCAGCCTGAGCTGATCCGCCGGGGTGCTGTCCGGTTGGATCACCGCAGCGGCAAAGTCCCGTAGCGGCCCCTCGGGCAGGGCCGCGGCCAGCTTCTCGGGATTGGGGGAGCGACGAGGGGTCCGGGAGAACAGTGCCATGGCCGCCTCAGTTCATCAGGTGGGTCTGGTAGCTGTACTGCAGACCCTCCTGCGCATGCCGGATCAGGGAGAAGGCGTCCTTGAGGTGCCGACGGTCGAAGCTGGACAGCTCGCCGGCCCGCACCAGGTTGTCCGGGGTGCGGGCCTGTACCGCCTGCTCGTTCTGGTGCGCCAGCCGGACATGGGTGATGAACTCGAAGGCGTCGGCCAGTTCCTCCAGGCTGGTGCTGCTGCTGACCTTGGCGACGGCCCGCAGCCGCTCCAGGGTGCCCACCTCGGCCAGGCCATGGGCCAGGGCATGGACCCGGGCCAGCTCGATGATGGCGTGCACGCCATTGGCCTTGAGGTCGAAGGTCTCACTCTCCTCTCCGCGCAGCGCCAACACCCGGCCACGGAAGAAGCCGACGGGTGGCTGGCGCTCCACCGCCTGCGCGGCCAGCTGGCCCAGGAATCGTTGGGCCTTCGGGGTGAGGGCGAGGGTCTCGGCCCGGACCTCGGCCAGCAGGGCCGGGTCCCCGTGCACCGTGCGGGCGTCGAAGAAGATCTGGCTGTGCAGCACCGCGTCGGGATGGGGCTCGTTGAGCCAGCTGGCGAACTGGCGCTTCCACTGACCCACCGTCAGCCGCCATGCGGGGTTGGAGGCCATCACGTCGCCGTCGCACAGGCGGTAGCCGCATTCGGCCAGGCCGGCGGTGACGCGTTCGGCCAGCTGTTGGAACCATTCGCCCGCGGGTCCGGACAGGTCCACCCCGTCGGCGATCACCAAGGCGTGATCCTGGTCCGAGTTGATGCTGAGCTCTCGCCGGGCCTGGGAGCCCAGCGCGATCCAGCTCCACGGGCCGGGGGCCGGGCCGAGCTCGGTCGTCGCCAGCGCGATCAGGCGACGGGCCATCGCATCGGCAACCGTCGTCAACAGCCGCGTGATGTCGTGGGCCGAGGCGTCCTGCTTCAACAACTGCGCCACCAGCTCAGGCACCCGCTTGCTGACCCGGGCGAGCGAGGTGACGTCCTGCTGGCGGGAGATGTCGCCCACCAGGAAGACCGGGTCGGCCTGCTGCAGCCGGACGATGTCGCCGGCTGTGACCATCCCCACCAGAGCGCCATTGGCCACCACCGGCAGGTGGTGCACCCCGCGGCTGGTCATCTCCAACAGCGCCTCGAAGGCCTGGGTGTCGGGGGAGATTCGCACCGGATCGGTGGTCATCACGCTGGCCAGCGGCTGGTCACCGTCGATTCCCCGGGCCACCACCTTGGAGCGCAGGTCCCGGTCGGTCACGATGCCGGCCAGCGCCCCGGAAGCGTCCACCACCGGCAGGGCGGAGACCCGGTGTTCGGTCATCAGCTGGGCCGCCTGCCGGATGGTGACGTCGGCGGGGGAGGTGACCAGCTTCTTGGCCCCGATCTCGGCCACCGTGCTGCGCAGCCAGGCCGCGGAGCGTTCGTCGGCGGACTGCTTGACCGCGACGGCCTGACGCAGCCGCCCCTGACCCTGACGGTCGTAGAAGGCCCGGACCTCGGGGTAGTGCTCCACCAGGTGGCCGAAGACCTCGGCCCCCATCACCAGCACCAGGCTGTCCTCGATGGTGGTGATGGTATAACGCGAACCCTGCCGGGACAGCAGGGAGGAGGCGCCGAAGCTGCCGCCGGGCTCCGTGCGCTCCACCAGGGCGCCGGTGGCGTCGACGATGTCCACCGCGCCGCTGCGCAGGATGTAGAGCTGGTTGTTGGGCCTGCCCTGGGTCATCAACTCGGTGCCCCACCGGTGGTAGCGCAGCTGCAGCCGGCTGGGCAGCTGGTTCAGCACCGTTCCGGGCAGGGTGGAGAATGGTTCATGGGCGGCGAGGAAGTCACGTACCTCTGCCAGTTCGACGTCCATCACAACTCCTTCGTCGTGGTGGGCTTTGGGGCTTTCCCGGGGCCTCGTGCCCTCAGCCTGCCAGCTCGACGGCGATTCCACAGCCGGTCCGGCCACCGATTTTGCATCGGGCGGCCGGACATGACAGAATCGTCAAGTTGCTCCGATGGAGTTGGCGCGTGCTGCCGTCGCTCGGGATCCCGCAGGGGATCACGTGATGACAGTCGCCCCGGTCCTGGGCAGTCGCCGTGTGAACGGAACTGAGGAGAGCACCACACAACGAAAGAGTGCGTTTGTGAGTGCCTGTGACAGTTGCGACACACCCGACCGCGGGGGTCGGTGGAAGAGGGTCTCGTCGATGACGAGATGAGGTTTCCACGACACACGAGGAGCATGCCGAGGCCCGCCGGGTCTACGGCCGCGAAAGCCGGAATCCTCCGGACCAAGCTTGGACGAGTAGAAGGAACAACTGTGGCGGGACAAAAGATCCGCATCAGGCTCCGGGCCTATGACCATGAGGTCATCGACTCGTCGGCGCGCAAGATCGTCGACACGGTGACCCGTACGGGTGCCAAGGTTGCCGGCCCGGTGCCGCTGCCGACCGAGAAGAACGTGTTCTGTGTGATCCGTTCGCCCCACAAGTACAAGGACAGCCGCGAGCACTTCGAGATGCGTACCCACAAGCGGCTCATCGACATCCTCGATCCCACCCCGAAGACGGTCGACTCGCTGATGCGGCTCGACCTGCCGGCCGGTGTGGACATCGAGATCAAGCTCCCGTGAGGTCCGTGAACATGACTAACGAACGCAAGGTGAAGGGCCTGCTGGGCACCAAGCTCGGCATGACCCAGCTCTGGGACGAGAACAACAAGATCGTGCCCGTGACCGTGATCCAGGCTGGCCCGTGTGTGGTCACCCAGGTGCGGACCCCCGAGGTGGACGGCTACAACGCCGTGCAGCTGGGCTTCGGTGCCGTCAAGGCCAAGAAGGTCACCAAGCCCGAGGGCGGGCACTTCGAGAAGGCCGGCGTGACCCCGCGCAAGCACCTGGTCGAGCTGCGCACCTCGGATGCCTCCGAGTACACCCTCGGCCAGGAGGTCACCGCGGAGACCTTCGCCGCCGCCGACTTCGTCGACGTGACCGGCGTGAGCAAGGGCAAGGGCACCGCTGGTGTCATGAAGCGCCACGGCTTCAAGGGCCTGCGCGCCTCCCACGGTGTGCACCGCAAGCACCGTTCCCCCGGTTCCATCGGTGGCTGCTCCACCCCCGGCCGTGTCTTCAAGGGCATGCGCATGGCGGGTCGGATGGGCGTCGACAAGGTGACCGTGCAGAACCTGAAAATCCACGCTGTCGACGCCGAGCGCGGCCTGATCCTGGTCCGCGGTGCGGTCCCGGGCAACAAGGGCTCGCTGGTCGTCGTCCGTAGCGCTGCCAAGAAGGGTGATGTCGCATGAGCGAGTCGCTGAAGGTCGACGTCCTGGGCGTCGACGGCAAGAAGGCCGGCACCGCCGATCTCCCCGCCGAGATCTTCGACGTGCAGACCAACATTCCGCTGATCCACCAGGTTGTCGTGGCCCAGCAGGCCGCGGCCCGTCAGGGCACCCACGCCACCAAGACCCGCGGCGACGTCCGCGGCGGTGGCATCAAGCCTTGGCGCCAGAAGGGCACCGGCCGGGCCCGTCACGGCTCGCGTCGTTCCCCGATCTGGACCGGCGGTGGCACCGTGCACGGCCCGCAGCCCCGCAGCTACGCGCAGCGCACCCCCAAGAAGATGATCGCGGCCGCGATCCGCGGCGCCCTGAGCGACCGCGCTCGCGACGGCCAGATCTTCGTCCTGGACCAGATCGTGGCCGGCGAGAAGCCGTCCACCAAGGCCGCTCTCAAGGCGCTGGCCACCATCGGTGACGCCAGCAAGCTGCTGGTGGTGCTGGACCGGACCGAGGAGATCGCCTGGCTGAGCCTGCGCAATGTCCCGACCGTGCACGTCCTGGCCGTTGACCAGCTCAACGCCTACGACATCCTGGTCAACGACGGCGTGGTCTTCACCAAGGCTGCCCTGGCCCAGTACACCGCTGGCCCCGCCAAGGGCAAGAGCGTCAAGGCCGTGGCCACCGAGTCCGAGGCCGCTGCAGAGGAGACCGAGAAGTGACCGAGTCCGTCAAGATCCGCGACCACCGCGACATCCTGCTCGCGCCCGTCGTGAGCGAGAAGAGCTACGGCCTGCTGGACGAGAACAAGTACACCTTCATCGTCGCCCCGCATGCCAACAAGACCGAGATCAAGATCGCCGTCGAGGCCATCTTCGATGTCAAGGTCACCAGCGTGAACACGATCAACCGCAAGGGCAAGACCCGCCGCACCCGCTTCGGGATCGGCAAGCGTCCCGACACCAAGCGCGCGATCGTGACCGTGGCCGAAGGCCAGCGCATCGACATCTTTGGAGGTCCGGTCGCCTGACCGGACGGACGCTGAGACAAGGAATCTGAGACCTCATGGGTATCCGTAAGTACAAGCCGACTACGCCGGGCCGTCGCGGCTCGAGCGTCGCCGACTTCGTCGAATTGACTCGTTCCACGCCGGAGAAGTCGCTGCTGGCCCCCAAGCCGAAGACCGGTGGCCGCAACAACTCCGGCCGGATCACCACCCGTCACATCGGTGGTGGCCACAAGCAGGCCTACCGCATCATCGACTTCAAGCGCTATGACAAGGACGGCGTGCCGGCCAAGGTCGCTCACATCGAGTACGACCCGAACCGCACCGCCCGGATTGCGCTGCTGCACTACGCCGATGGTGAGAAGCGCTACATCATCGCTCCCCAGGGCCTGACCCAGGGTGCGACCGTCAGCGCCGGTGAGGGTGCCGACATCAAGCCCGGCAACAACCTGGCCCTGCGCAACATCCCCGTTGGTACCACGGTGCACGCGGTGGAGATGCGTCCCGGCGGCGGCGCCAAGCTCGGCCGCTCGGCCGGCGCGGCGATCCAGCTGGTCGCTCGCGAGGGCAAGTACGCCACGCTGCGCATGCCCTCGGGCGAAATGCGCATGGTGGACGTGCGTTGCCGCGCCACCGTTGGTGCTGTCGGCAATGCCGAGCAGTCCAACATCAACTGGGGCAAGGCTGGCCGCAGCCGCTGGAAGGGCGTCCGCCCGACCGTGCGTGGTGTGGTCATGAACCCGATCGACCACCCGCACGGTGGTGGCGAGGGCCGTACCTCGGGTGGTCGTCACCCGGTGTCGCCCTGGGGCAAGCCTGAGGGTCGCACCCGCGACAAGAACAAGGCGAGCAGCCGCCTCATCATTCGTCGCCGCAAGTCCGGCAAGAAGCGCTGATTGGGAGCCTGAGGAAAAATGCCACGTAGCTTGAAGAAGGGTCCCTTCGTCGACGAGCACCTGTCCAAGAAGGTGGACGCTCAGAACGAAAAGGGCACCAAGAACGTCATCAAGACCTGGTCGCGCCGCTCGATGGTGGTGCCCGACATGCTGGGTCACACCATCGCCGTGCACGACGGTCGCAAGCATGTCCCGGTCTTCGTGACCGAGTCCATGATCGGCCACAAGCTGGGCGAGTTCGCTCCGACGCGTACCTTCAAGGGTCACGTCAAGGACGACAAGAAGGCGCGCCGCCGCTGAGCGGGCGAGACAAGGAACTGATCAGACAATGAGCAACAATGAAAGCCGGCCCAGCCGTCGCGCTGCCCTGCTCGGGGATCGTCCTGGCTCGTACGCGATTGCGCGTCACGTCCGGATGAGCCCGATGAAGGTGCGTCGCGTCGCGAACCTGGTGCGTGGGATGGGTGTCAACGAGGCCCTGGTCGCGCTGAAGTTCGCCCCCCAGGCCGCCAGCGACCCGATCTACAAGGTGGTGGCCTCGGCCATCGCCAATGCGGAGAACACCGAGAACCTGCGTGCGGATGACCTGTACATCTCGCAGATCTTCGTGGACGAGGGCGTGACCATGCGTCGCATCCGTCCGCGGGCCAAGGGTTCCGCCAGCCGCATCCTGAAGCGCGCCAGCCACATCACCGTGGTTGTCGAGCCGACCGCCAACAAGACCGCAACTGAGAGCAAGAAGGGAGCCTGAGCATGGGCCAGAAGATCAACCCGCATGGCTTCCGCCTCGGCATCACCACCGACCACAAGACCCGCTGGTACGCCGAGAAGCAGTACGCGGCTTTTGTTGGTGAAGACGTCAAGATCCGCCAGTACCTGCTCAAGAACCTTGAGCGGGCCGGCATCTCCTCGATCGAGATCGAGCGTCGTTCCGAGCGCGTGACCATCTTCCTGTACGCCGCCCGTCCGGGCATCGTCATCGGCCGCAATGGTGCCGAGGCGGAGCGCGTCCGCGGTGCACTGGAGAAGCTGACCGGAAAGCAGATCCAGCTGAACATCCTCGAGGTCAAGAACCCCGAGATCGATGCCCAGCTGGTGGCCCAGGGTGTCGCCGAGCAGCTGGGGGCCCGCGTGGCCTTCCGTCGGGCGATGCGCAAGGCGCAGCAGACCGCGATGCGTTCCGGTGCCCAGGGCATCCGGATCAAGTGCTCCGGCCGTCTCGGCGGCGCCGAGATGAGCCGCTCCGAGGGTTACCGCGACGGCCGCGTGCCGCTGCACACCCTGCGTGCGGACATCGACTACGGCTTCTACGAGGCCCGCACCACCTTCGGCCGGATCGGCGTGAAGGTGTGGATCTACAAGGGCGATGTCACGGGCACCCGCGCCGAGCGCGCCGCCCAGAAGGCCGCCCGTGCCGCCGCTCCCGGCGCCAACCGCCGCGGCGGTCGTCGTCCCGAGCGCGGTGGCCGTGGTGACCGTCCGGAGCGTGGCGGCCGCCGTCGCGCCGAGGAGGCGCGCAATGACAACAACGCCGAGGCCCCCAAGGCTGAGTCCCAGGCCCCGGCTACCGAGAACGCAGGAGCCTGAGCATGCTGATTCCTCGTCGTGTGAAGTACCGCAAGCAGCACCACCCCAAGCGGACCGGTGCTGCCAAGGGTGGCACCAAGCTCGCCTTCGGTGAGTTCGGCATCCAGGCGCTCGAGTCCTCCTACCTGACCAACCGTCAGATCGAGGCCGCTCGTATCGCCATGACCCGCCACATCAAGCGAGGCGGCAAGGTGTGGATCAATGTCTACCCCGACCGTCCGCTGACCAAGCACCCTGCCGAGTCCCGCATGGGTTCCGGCAAGGGTTCGCCCGAGTTCTGGGTGGCCAACATCAAGCCGGGTCGCGTGCTCTTCGAGCTCTCCGGCGTTGATGAGGAGACCGCTCGCGAGGCCATGCGCCTGGCAATCCACAAGCTGCCCTTCAAGGCTCGCTTCATCAAGCGCGAAGCAGGTGAAATCTGATGGCGAAGACCACCACCGCCGCCGATCTGCGCGGCCTCAGCCGTGACGACCTCAATGCAAAGGTCCTGGAGCTGAAGGAAGAGCTGTTCACGCTGCGCTTCCAGGCGGCCACCGGCCAGCTGGAGAACCACGGACGTCTGCGCGAGGTTCGCAAGGACATCGCCCGGATCTACACCGTGCTCCAGGAGCGCAACCTGGGCATCGTCGACGACCCTGAGAAGAAGGCCTGACAATGAGCGAGAACACCAAGGTCGAGACCGAGGCCCGCAACTCCCGCAAGGTGCGTGAAGGCGTCGTCGTCTCGGACAAGATGGACAAGACCATCACCGTGCTCGTGGAGGACCGCGTCAAGCATCCCCTCTACGGCAAGGTCATGACCAAGAGCGAGCGCCTCAAGGCGCACGATGAGAACAACGAGGCCGGCATTGGCGACCGCGTGCGGGTGATGGAGACTCGTCCGCTCTCGGCCACCAAGCGTTGGCGCCTGCTCGAGATCACCGAGAAGGCCAAGTGATCCGTCACTGAGCACAAGAAGGGGCCCGTCCATCCGGACGGGCCCCTTTTTCATTGTCTGAAAGGGATTGCGAATTATTGCATGAAGTGGACAATTGTGCTGATCGTTTCCTTCCGCGGGTGGGCGGCGGCCGGTTAGGTTCGACGGAGTCGGCGGACAGTGGGGTCCGCCCAGCGCCCATGAAGGTGGAAACCATGCGGAATACGAAACGGGCCATCGCGCTGCCCGTCGCCCTGGCCCTGGCGGCCGGCGCGCTCGGCGCGGCGACGTCGGACACCACCGCCAGGGCAGGGGAGTCTCCCCTCCTGGCCGACATCGTGATCGACAAGGTGGGTGGGCTGCACCGGCCTTTCCAGCCCGAGGTGCACGACTATGCGGTGGCCACCTATGCCAGCACGCAGTCCCTGTTGATCTGTCCCAAGGCGATCCGGGGTGAGGTCACGATTGCCGGCCAGCCCGTGGATGGCGATGGTTGTGGCCGGGTGCCCGTGGCCCTTGGGATCAACCGGGTGCCCATCGTGGTCAGCCACCAGGGGGCCAGCGACGAGTACCGGGTCAGCATCCTGCGTCGCAACACCGACTTCCGGGGGCGCTCGGTCATACCGGGGGTGAAGGCCACTGCTGCCCTGCAGGCACCGGACCACCCGGCCGCGGCGGCGGTGGACGGCAAGCGCGAGAGCTACTGGCGCCCGGAGCAGAACAAGGCGGGCAAGCCGGGGCAGGCAGGGGTCAGCGAGGTGGTGCTGACGCTGCCGGAGAAGCGGTGGATCAGCAAGGTCACCGGCTGGCTGGAGCTCACCACCGAGAAGATGTGGGTCAATGACCTGCCGCAGAACTACCTCACCATCCAAACCTCGACGGATGGACGCCACTGGAAGACGGTTGCTGAGAAGGCCACCCTGCGCCAGGACTCCCACATCGCCCCGCAGGATCCCAACTCCGGGCGCTACTACTGGGACTGGAACAATGCCGTCCAGGCCAAGTACGTCCGGCTCACCCTGGGCGCCGGGCGGCAGCAGGTCATCGACTCCTTCGGGGTGCGTGAGTTGAGCGTCTGGGGTTTGCCGAAGGGGGCCCGACCCAAGCGCGCGCCGTTCACCCGGCAGCAGCCGGTGCGGCGAGCCGACGGCTCACTGGGGGTCAACCGGGCCAATGAGCTGGCCATTCGCAACAACATCACCGTCTCCACCTGGACCCCGAATGACCAGCGGGCGGCGATGACCCCCAACAATGCCGAGTACGACTCGCTGGCCCGGCCGGCCGCCATCTTCTACGGCCTGGACGTCGGCCCGGATCCCGACGGCCTGCACAATGCCACCGAGTTCATGAAGAACAACCCCCAGGCCCAGTGGGGAATCGCCCGGGCCCCCAGGGGCGACAACTGGAGCAAGCTGGCCGACGCGGGGGAGCCAACCGACTTCCTGCACCCGTCGATGAAGCCCTACCGTGACCGGTTGGTGGAGGTGCAGTTGGGCGACGAGGGCGGCTACAGCGATTCCGAGGTGGCGGCTTTCGCCAAGTGGTTCGAGTTCACCAAGAAGCAGTACCCGACGGCCCTGGTTCACTCCAACCAGTTCACGGCGCCCAGTTGGGCCACCAACGCCCAGAGCTATGTGCAGCGGGCCAAGCCGGACATCCTCAGCTGGGACAACTACTACTGGGGTGGTGGCAAGACCTTCGGCTCCCACGGCCCGACGGCGGCCGAGACCGTGAACCACCTGCTGGGTGCCACCATGTGGACCGCCTACCGGGAGGCCGCCGCCAAGGGCCTGACCGGCGATGGGTCACAACCCATTCTGTGGGGTCAGTACCTGGACGCCTTCGACTCCGACTACTCCCAGTCCCAGCGAGCCATCGTGACCAACCTCTCCCTGGCCTCCGGGGCGAAGTGGTTCGGGCTCTTCCGGCTTGACCTGAACCGCTATGACGGTTCCAACATGGTGGGACCCGACGGAGAGCCGCTGCGCGAATGGCATGAGTACGCCGCACTCTTCCGGCAGATCCGCAACCTGGGGAACTACCTCACCCCGATGACCAGCGACTGGGTGGCGGTGCAGCCCGGCCAGTCCGGCGGACCGGTCATGCCCGTGACCAACCGGACTCCCAGCGCCTGGCGGATGGACAGCTTCGCCCGTTCCCAGGCTGCCAATGGCAATTATGGGATCAAGTCCGTGACTGCCCGCAATGTCGGCACCCAGAACCGGGGGCGGCCGGGTGACGTGGTGCTGGGCTACTTCAAGCCACTTCCCGGTCTGGACACCAAGCTCCTGCGGCAGCGTTTCGGAACCACTTCGCCGCGGGCGGTCATGGTGGTCAACGGGTTGACCAGTCACGCCAAGCGGCCCAACACCAGCTACTTCCCGCGGATCGACGACGGCCAGTTCTGGCAGACGGCCCAGGAGATCAGCCTGGACGTGGATCCGCAGGCCGGTGACCTGATGCGCGTGGATCCCGAGACCGGCCGGGTCAGCCAGGTGCCGATCCGCGACGGCAAGGTGACCCTGCGGCTGGGTGGTGGACAGGCCGCTCTCCTGTACTGGCGCAAGGCCATGGTGCAGGCCGAGCTGAAGGCTCCGTCGGAGCCCGTTCAGTACACCGGCAGCACCCAGCTGAGCGTCACCGTCAACAATCCGTTGACCGAGAAGCTCACCGGCGTGCGGGTCCAGGCCGCCCAGGCCAAGGACTGGGAGGTCAGCGTGCCCTCCGAGAGCGTGGATCTGGCGCCCGGCCAGTCGCACACCTTCGCCCTGACGGCCCGCAACCTGCGCGCTTCCGGACCCACCCCGCTGAGCGTGACGCTGGCCGGTGAGGACTTCACCCGACAACTGACCGGGACGCTCACCGGCACACCGTGCTCCACCGAGCGGATCCCGGCCACCGTGCTGGGTGCCAGCTCCGAGGAGACCGCCAAGGAGGACGGCAAGGCGGCCAATGCCGTCGACGGAAAGCTGAACACCCAGTGGCACACCGACTGGTCCACCACGTCACCGAAGCTGCCGCACTGGATCCAGCTGGACCTGGGCAGCAGTCAGCCCATCTGTCGGCTGGGCTACCAGGGCCGGCAGGACATGGCCACCGGCCAGGGCTGGGTCAAGGACTATGAGGTCTACGTCTCCGACCAGCCGATCGACCCGGCCAAGCTGCCCCCCGCGCCCACCGCGAGTGGGGTCTTCGAGGCCCAGCTGGCCCGTCAGGAGGTGCCGGTGAATGCCACCGGCCGCTATGTCCTGCTGCGTGGCAAGTCGATCTGGGATGGCTCGCAGTGGATGACGGCGGCCGAGATCCAGACCACCCGGTCCGGGCCCGCGCCCGTGCCGGAAGGCTGAGCCAAGGCGGTAGGATTCACCAGCAGCGCACCCCCCGGAGCCGATTGGCTCTGGGGGGTGTCGTTGCCTTATGCTTGACAAGTTGGCCTGAGCCGGGTCGCGTCTGCGCGCCCCCCGGATCGTGGCCAGTGCCTGCGGGCCTTCGGGCCCGGGGTTGTCCACCCCAGCTGGCCAAATCCAGGTGGGTAACAAATTCAAGCCTCTCAAGGCCCCGTGAGGGGAACCGGTGGGGCAGAGGAGAACAAATGATCCAGCAGGAGTCGCGGCTGAAGGTCGCCGACAACACTGGTGCCAAGGAACTCTTGTGCATCCGTGTTCTCGGTGGATCCAAGCGCCGTTACGCCGGTCTCGGCGACACCATCGTGTGCAGCGTCAAGGACGCCATCCCCGGTGGCAACGTGAAGAAGGGCGAGGTCGTCAAGGCCGTCATCGTCCGCACCGTGAAGGAGAACCGTCGCGCCGACGGCTCCTACATCAAGTTTGACGAGAATGCGGCCGTCATCCTGAAGAACGACGGGGAGCCCCGCGGCACCCGTATCTTCGGCCCGGTGGCCCGCGAGCTGCGCGAGAAGAAGTTCATGCGCATCGTCTCGCTCGCCCCGGAGGTGATCTGACATGAAGTCGCTGCACGTGAAGAAGGGTGACCGGGTCAAGGTCATCGCCGGCAAGGACAAGGGCACCGTGGGCGAGGTCATCGCCGTCGACGTCGAGCGCAACCGCGTCACCGTCGAGGGTGTCAACATCATGAAGCGTCACCTGCGTGACCAGCAGACCCAGGCGGGCCAGCAGACCAAGGGTGGCATCATCGCCTCCGAGGCTCCGATCCACGCCTCCAATGTCCAGCTGGTCGTCGGCTCCGGCAAGGATGCCCAGGTGACCCGCGTCGCCCACAAGCGCGTCGACGTGATGAAGCGCCGCCCCGACGGCTCCGAGTACGCCGCCCAGCGCAGCGTGCGCATCGCCCGCAAGACCGGGGAGGAGATCTGATGACCGAGACCGCCACCGAGAACAAGAATGTTGCTCGCGAGCTGCCCCGTCTGAAGAAGAAGTACCGCGAGGAGATCATCCCCGCGCTGCAGAGCGAGTTCAACTTCGCCAACCCCATGCAGATCCCCGGTCTGGTCAAGATCGTGGTGAACATGGGTGTGGGTGACGCCGCCAATGACTCCAAGGTGATGGACGGCGCCATCAAGGACCTGACCGCCATCACCGGCCAGAAGCCGCAGGTGACCAAGGCCCGCAAGTCCATCGCCCAGTTCAAGCTGCGTGAGGGCCAGCCGATCGGCTGCCACGTCACGCTGCGTGGCGACCGGATGTGGGAATTCGCCGACCGGCTGCTGACCCTGGCGCTGCCCCGAATCCGCGACTTCCGCGGCCTCAACGGCAACCAGTTCGACGGCCTGGGCAACTACACCTTCGGTCTGAACGAGCAGGTCATGTTCCTGGAGATCGACCAGGACAAGATCGACCGCCTGCGTGGCATGGACATCACCTTCGTGACGTCCGCCTCCAACAATGAGGAGGGCAAGGCGCTGCTGAAGCACCTCGGCTTCCCCTTCAAGGAGGTCGACGATCCCAAGGCCAAGAAGGTGCGTCGCGGCCCGGCGTACTACAAGAAGAAGAAGTGAGGCGCTGAACCATGGCCAAGACAGCCCTGAAGGTCAAGCAGTCGCGTACCCCCAAGTTCGGCGTCCGCGCCTACACCCGCTGCCAGAAGTGCGGCCGGCCGAAGTCGGTCTACCGCAAGTTCGGTCTGTGCCGCGTGTGCCTGCGCGAGATGGCTCACAAGGGCGAGCTGCCCGGCGTGACCAAGTCGTCCTGGTGAGCTCACCCCTGCGCTGAGCCGCTGCCGACGGCGGGGGAGACCCCGCCGTCGGCGCACCATGCGGGCGTCCACCACTGTGGTGGACGTCGGCACCCCAAGCTTCCTGGCCGCCGGTCAGGACAAAGCGCGAAAGGTCATGTCTGGGTGTACCCGGGCCTGAAACCGTCGCGAGAAAGAAGTGCACACAGCCATGACAATGACTGATCCGATCGCAGACATGCTGACCCGTCTGCGCAACGCCAACCAGGCGTTCCACGACTCGACCTCCATGCCGCATTCGAAGATCAAGGTGGGTATCGCCGAGATCCTCAAGCAGGAGGGTTACATCACCGACTTCGAGGTTGCCGAGCCCGCCGAGGGCGAGGTCGGCAAGACCCTGAAGATCACCCTCAAGTACGGCGACGACCGCAAGCGTTCCATCGCCGGGCTTCGTCGCATCAGCAAGCCGGGCCTGCGCGTCTACGCGAAGTCGACCGGTCTGCCGAAGGTGCTGGGTGGGATGGGCATCGCCATCATCTCCACCTCGCAGGGCCTGCTGACCGACAGCCAGGCACATGAGAAGTCCGTGGGCGGCGAAGTGCTCGCCTACGTCTGGTGACCCGACGAGACTGATAAGGAGAATTTGAATGTCACGCATTGGCAAGCTCCCGATCACCGTCCCGTCCGGTGTTGAGGTCAAGCTCGACGGCCAGAATGTCGAGGTGAAGGGCCCCAAGGGCACCCTGACCCACGTCGTTCCTGAGCCCATCAAGATTTCGAAGAACGAAGAAGGCCAGCTCGAGGTGGCTCGTCCCGACGACGAGCGCACCAGCCGGTCCCTGCACGGCCTGACCCGGACCCTGGTGAACAACATGGTCATCGGCGTCACCGAGGGCTATGAGAAGAAGCTGGAGATCGTTGGCGTCGGCTACCGCGTCATGGCCAAGGGTCCCAAGCAGCTCGAGTTCGCGCTCGGCTTCTCCCACCCGGTGGTCATCGACGCGCCCGAGGGTGTCACCTTCGCCGTCGAGAAGCCCACGCTGTTCAGCGTCCAGGGCATCGACAAGCAGGTCGTGGGTGAGGTTGCGGCCAACATCCGCAAGCTCCGCAAGCCCGAGCCGTACAAGGGCAAGGGTGTGCGTTACGCCGGCGAGCAGGTTCGCCGCAAGGTCGGAAAGGCTGGTAAGTGACCATGGGTATCTCTCTGGGAGTCCGCAAGGGACTGGCCCCCAAGACCGCGTCGCGTCTGCGTCGTCAGGGCCGGGGCCGCAAGAAGATCCACGGTTCGGCCGAGCGTCCGCGCATGGTCGTCACCCGCTCCGCCCGTCACATCGGCGTCCAGGTCATCGACGACGTGCAGGGTCACACCCTGGCGTCGGCCTCGACCATGGAGGCTACCGTGCGCGGTGCACAGGGCGACAAGTCGGCCAAGGCCGCGAAGGTCGGCGAGCTGATCGCCGAGCGCGCCAAGGCCGCCGGCATCGAGAACGTGGTCTTTGACCGCGCTGGCAACAAGTACCACGGCCGCATCGCCGCGCTGGCTGACGCCGCGCGCGAGGCTGGCCTCGGGTTCTGATCACGACTGAAAGGCAAAAGACGATGAGTGAAACTCAGCGCCGCGGTGGCGGTGCAGGAGGCGGCGAGCGTCGGGGTCGTGAGGACCGTCGAGGCAACAACCGCCAGCAGCAGGAAGAGAAGTCGCAGTACCTGGAGCGCGTGGTTGCGATCAACCGCGTCGCCAAGGTGGTCCAGGGTGGCCGCCGGTTCAGCTTCACCGCACTGGTTGTGGTGGGCGACGGCGAGGGCACCGTGGGCGTCGGCTACGGAAAGGCCAAGGAGGTGCCCGCGGCAATCGCCAAGGGCGTCGAGGAGGCCAAGAAGCACTTCTTCAAGGTGCCGCTGATCCAGCGCACCATCCCGCACCCCGTGCAGGGCGAGAAGGCTGCCGGTGTCGTGATGCTGCGTCCGGCTTCGCCCGGTACCGGTGTCATCGCCGGTGGCTCGGTGCGCGCCGTGCTGGAGTGCGCTGGCGTGCACGATGTGCTGGCCAAGTCCCTGGGCTCGCCCAACGCCATCAACGTGGTGCACGCCACCGTTGAGGCGCTGCAGAGCCTGGAGGAGCCGGAGCAGATCGCGAAGCGTCGCGGCAAGTCCGTCGAGGACGTTGCCCCCGCCGCCCTGCTCAAGGCTCGCAAGGAGGAGGTGGCTCACTGATGGCACGCCTGAAGGTGACCCAGAAGAAGTCCAGCATCGGCGGCAAGCAGAACCAGCGCGACACCCTGCGTACGCTGGGTCTCAAGCGGATCGGCGATGTCGTCGTGAAGGAGGACCGTCCCGAGATTCGCGGAATGGTCAAGACCGTGCAGCACCTGGTTGCTGTGGAAGAGGTTGAGTGACATGGCGTTGAAGGTTCATCACCTGCGTCCTGCCCCCGGCGCCAAGACCGCCAAGACCCGCGTGGGTCGTGGTGAGGGCTCCAAGGGCAAGACCGCGGGCCGCGGTACCAAGGGTACGGGCGCCCGGAAGAACGTCCCCGAGAACTTCGAGGGCGGCCAGATGCCGATGCACATGCGTCTGCCGAAGGTCAAGGGCTTCAAGAACCCGTTCCGGACCGAGTACCAGGTTGTCAATGTCAACACCATCGCCGAGCTGTTCCCGGAAGGCGGCGCCGTGAGCGTCGACGACCTGGTGGCCAAGGGCGCCGTCCGCAAGGGCCGCCTGGTGAAGGTGCTGGGCAATGGCGACATCCAGGTTGCCGTCCAGGTGAGCGCCGACGCGTTCACCGGCTCGGCCAAGGAGAAGATCGAGAAGGCCGGGGGCTCCGTCACGGAGCTGTGATCCCTGCCTGACGAACGGGGAGGTACCACTTCGGGGGTACCGCCCCTTTCGCGTCGGGTGGCTTGGGAGAGCCGGCAGGAGGGCGGAGCTTCCAGAAGATGGCGAGTGGTGCGTAGGCAACCACAACAAATGCGGCAGGTCAGTTGTCCAAGGGCTCCGAAAGGCCCTTGGACAACTGACCTGCCGCATTTGTTGTGGGAGTGCCTGGGATCAGACCGGGACCACCTGGCGCAGCTCGGCGTGGTGGCAGGCGCTGGCGTGCTGGCCGGCGCCGTCCGGCTGCGCCACCAGCTCGGGGACCTTCGTGCGGCACAGTTCGGTGGCCTTCCAGCAGCGGGTGTGGAAGCGGCAACCCGACGGGGGATTGGCCGGGAGGTGGCCAGCGCGGCAATGGCGAGGGAGCGTCGTGCTCGCATGTCGTGCCTCCTGTTTGGGGGGATCAGACCCGGTTGGGGCGCGCGTCGGCCGGCTGCAACGGTGCGGTCCCGGCCGGCACGCGGTGGCCAAAAGCTATCCGTCCTGACCACTGAAGGGAATGCCGCCGACCGGACCGACACCAAACTGTTATGGAATGCGGGTGGGCCCGCAGCGCGTCACCATGCCGCGCGTCCGAGTTCCGGGGTTCCGCCGTCCGCACGGATGTGGGGAAGTGAACAGCCGCTTGATAGGCTGGCGCGGCTGCCCGCCGTGCGTGGGTGACACCCCGAGCCCGTGACGGCACCCGTGCCCCACGAAGAACGATCGAAGAGAGTTCGCCTTCATGCTTTCAGCCTTTGGTAACGCGTTCAGGTCACCGGACCTTCGCAAGAAGATCCTGTTCACCCTGTTCATCCTGGCCGTGTTCCGGCTTGGCTCCACCATTCCGTCGCCGAATGTGAACATCGCGCGAATCGACGAGTGCCGGGTGCTGGCCGAGCAGGGGTCCAATGGTGGCCTGTACTCGATCATCAACCTGTTCTCGGGTGGCGCGTTGCTGCAGCTGTCCATCTTCGCGCTGGGCATCATGCCCTACATCACCAGCTCGATCATCCTGCAGCTGCTCACCGTCGTGATCCCGCGGCTGGAGACGCTGAAGAAGGAAGGTGCGTCGGGCCAGCAGAAGATCACCCAGTACACCCGCTACCTGACCCTGGTGCTGGCGGTGCTCAATGCCACCGCCTTCGTCACCATGGCCCGCAATGGCCAGCTCTTCCCGGGCTGCGAGGGGATTTTGTACGACGAGTCGATCTTCCCGATCGTGACCATGATCCTGGTGATGACCGCCGGCACGTCGATCATCATGTGGATGGGTGAGCTGGTGACCGACCGGGGCATCGGCAACGGCATGTCCATCATGATCTTCACCCAGATCGCCGCGCAGTTCCCCACCTCGCTGTGGTCCATCAAGACCGCCCGCACCGGCGCCAATGCGTGGCTGGTCTTCGGCCTGGTGATCGCGATCGGCCTCGTGGTGATGGCCGGCATCGTCTTCGTCGAGCAGGCCCAGCGACGGATCCCGGTGCAGTACGCCAAGCGGATGGTGGGCAAGCGGCTGTTCGGCGGCACCACCACCTACATCCCGCTGAAGGTCAACCAGGCCGGCGTCATCCCGGTGATCTTCGCCTCCTCCATGCTCTACCTGCCGGTGCTCTACGCCACCTTCCAGAAGGACACCCCGGCGGCCCGTTGGATCAATGCCAACTTCACCGGCAGCGGCGGCAACCACCAGCCGATCTACAATGCGGTCTTCTTCCTGTTGATCATCGGCTTCACCTACTTCTACGTCGCGATCACCTTCAATCCCGTGGAGATCAGCGACAACATGAAGAAGTACGGCGGTTTCATCCCGGGCATCCGGGCGGGCAAGCCCACCGAGGACTACCTGGCCTACGTGCTCTCCCGCCTCACCGCCCCGGGTTCGCTCTACCTGGCCCTGATCTCGCTGATCCCCACCATCGCCTTCATGATGCTGGGCGCCTCGCAGAACTTCCCCTTCGGCGGCACCTCCATCCTGATCATCGTCGGTGTGGCGCTTGATACGGTCAAGCAGATCGAGAGCCAGCTCCAGCAACGCAATTACGAAGGATTCCTCAAGTGAGAATGCTGATCATGGGCGCCCCGGGCGCCGGCAAGGGCACCCAGGCCAAGCTGATTGCCAACCACTACCGCATCCCTGCCGTCAGCACGGGCGCCATCTTCCGCGCCAACATCGCCGCCAAGACGCCGCTGGGCCAGCGGGTGGACCAGCTGATCAGCGGTGGTGAGTTCGTCCCCGACGTGATCACCACCGCCGTCGTCGCCAAGCGACTGCTGGAGCCCGACGCCGCCAATGGCTGGCTGCTGGACGGCTACCCGCGCACCACCGAGCAGGTGGAGGCGCTGGACATCATCCTGGAGGACGCCAAGCGTCACCTGGACTGCGTGCTGTGCCTGGACACCGACGAGGAGACCCTGATCGACCGCCTGGTCAAGCGGGCCGCCATCGAGGGCCGCGCGGACGACAATGAGCAGACCATCCGCCGCCGGATGGAGGTCTACCGCGAGGAGACCGCCCCGCTGCTGGCGATCTACGAAGAGCGCAAGCTGCTGGTCCGGGTGGACGGCGAGGGCACCGTGGACGAGGTGGCCGAGCGGATCTTCGCCGCGATCGACTCCATCGCCTCCAAGTGATGTTCTCCCGCGGGATCGAGCTCAAGAAGCCGGACCAGCTCAAGCAGATGCGGCGGGCCGGTCTGGTCGTCGCCAGGATCCTGGACGAGCTGGGTCGCCGGATCGACGTCGGTGTCACCACCGGCGAGCTCGACGGGATCGCGCGTGAGATGCTGGCCGAGGCCGGGGCCACGTCGAACTTCCTGAACTACGGCGCCGAATGGGGCTACCCGCCCTATCCCGCGGTGGCCTGCATCTCCGTCGACGAGCAGATCGTGCATGGCATCCCGAATGAGCGGAAGCTGGCCGACGGCGACATCGTCAGCATCGACTTCGGTGCCGTCGTCGACGGGTGGCACGGGGATGCCGCCCGCACCTTCCTGGTGGGCGACGTCAGCGCGGAACACCGGCGGCTGAGCGAGATCACCCGGGAGTCCATGTGGGCCGGGATCGGCGCCGCCCGGCTGGGTGGCCGGGTGGGCGACATCTCCCACGCCATCGAGAAGTCGATCCTCTCCCACGGCGTCGACTACGGCATCGTGCGCGAGTACACCGGCCACGGGATCGGCACGGCGATGCACCAGCCGCCGGACGTTCCCAACTATGGCAAGGCGGGGCGCGGCCCCAAGGTGGTGGAGGGCCTGGTGCTGGCCATCGAGCCGATGGTCACCACCGGCAGCGAGGATGCCGTCACCCTGGACGACGAGTGGACCGTGGTCACCCACGACGGCAGCTGGGCCGCCCACTGGGAGAACACCGTCACGGTCACCAAGAAGGGGCTGTGGGTGCTGACCGAACTGGACGGTGGCGAGGCCGAGCTGGCCGCCCGGGGGCTGCCCTTCGGTCCGCTGGCCGACTGAGCCGCTGCCAACCACCGGCCCGGCCCGGCCCGCCCGCGCGTGCGCGGTGCGGGCTGTCGCTGGTCCTCAACCCTCCCGCAACCCGTCGGTGCCACCCAACAGGCGGACGGCGGCCGCCGTCCGGCGTGCGGCCTCCACCAGCCGGGTGCGCTCGGGGCCGGCCGACAGCTTGGCCAGGCGCTGGTTGACCAACAGCACGCGCGCGGGGGAACCCGGCCGGTAGTGCGTCACCAGGGTGGGGAAGTAGGAGGCGGCGGTGACCGCGAAGCGGCCGTCGGGCTTGCGGGCGAAGGTGAACCGGGTGGTGATTCCTTCCTGCCCCCGGGGCACGTCGGTGCGGTGCTGGGCCACCAGGTTGCCCAACCCAAAGACCACCCACTTGCCGTTGACCGTGGTGATGGGCTGCACCACGTGGGCGTGGTGGCCGTAGACCAGGTCGACGTCCGGGGAGGCCGTCAGCACCCGGGCAAGGTCAGTCTGCTGCCGGTTGGGCCGGGAGGAGTATTCGTCACCGCCGTGGATCGCGACCAGGACGATGTTGGCACCTCTCTGCCGGGCGGCCCGGGCCCGCTGCAGCAGCACCGGGGCCGCCAGGCCGGTCCAGGCCCAGGGCTTGCCGTTGGGCAGCGGGATGCCATTGGTGCCATAGGCACCCTCCACCACGGCGATCCGCACGCCACCCTTGGTGGTGATGATCGTGGGGGCCTCGGCCTCGTGCTGGCTACGGGCCGTCCCGACATGGGCGAGGCCGACGGCGTCCATCCGGTCCAGCGTGTTCTTCAGGCCGGCGTAGCCCTGGTCGAGGCTGTGGTTGGAGGCGGTGGTGCACAGGTCATAGCCCAGCCCCTTCACCGCTTCCAGAGTCTGCGGTGGGGCGGAGAACTGGGGATAGGACCGGTAGGGGCCACCCGGTTGGGCCACGGGAACCTCGTTGTGGCAGATCGCCAGGTCAGCGCTGCTCACCATCGGGCCAATGGCGCTCAGGGTGGGCAGGAAGTCCAGGTCGTCGGGGCCCCGGCGGCCGGCCCGGTTGGCATCCTCCCGGGCGCCGAACCACAGCGTGTTGTGCCAGAGCAGATCGCCATTCATCACGACGGTGGCCGTGACGGGTGCCGCGTCGGGTGTCCGGTGGGGTGTGGGGCTGCTGGTCAGCCGCTGGGCCGTGGGGGTCTGGTGTGGTGCGGGGCTTTCGGGGGTGCAGGCCGAGATCAGGACGGCGCTGGTGGCGATGGCCAGCGCCCGGCAAGGTTTCATGCTGCATTCTCGATCCACAGTGGGTCACTTGTTCTGCTGTCCCGCGTCGGTGGCCTGAGGAGCCATGCAGATTCTGGCGCCAATCGGGTGCGCCGCCGCAGCAGGTGGTGTTGACTCTTCCTGTGACGACAAATCATCTGCCCTCGGACCTGGAAATTGCCCGTGCCGCCCGCCTGGACCCGATCCAGGAGGTGGCCACCCGAGCCGGCATCGACGCCGGCCGGGTGGTGAACTACGGTCCGCACGTGGCCAAGATCGGGCTGGGTACCATCGATGACCTGGCCCAGCAGCCCAACGCCAAGTACGTCGTGATCACGGCGATCACCCCGACCCCGCTGGGGGAGGGCAAGACCACCACCGCGGTGGGGCTGGCGCAGGGGCTGGCCCGGCTGGGCAGGCGTTCGATGTTGGCGCTGCGGCAGCCGTCGATGGGCCCCACCTTCGGGGTGAAGGGTGGCGCCGCGGGGGCGGGTTACTCCCAGGTGGTGCCGATGGAGACCCTGAACCTGCACCTGACCGGGGACTTCCACGCCATCACCGCCGCCCACGACCTGCTGGCCGCGATGATCGACAACCACCTGTACCACGGCAACGAGCTGGGGATCGATCCGCACTCCATCAGCTGGCGCCGGGTGATCGACATGAATGACCGCGCGCTGCGCAATGTGATCGTCGGGCTCGGGGCCCGGCTGGACGGGGTGCCCCGGCAGGCCGGCTTCGACATCACCGCCGCCAGCGAGGTGGGGGTCTGCCTGGCGCTGGCCACCTCCCTGCAGGACCTGCGCGAGCGGCTGGGCCGGATCGTGATTGGCTACACCGTCGAGGGGCAACCGGTCACCGCCGAGGACCTGAAGGCCGCGGGGGCCATGACCGTGATCATGCGGGAGGCCATCAAGCCCAACCTGATGCAGACCACGGAGAACACCCCGGTGCTGATCCACGCCGGGCCCTTCGGCAACATCGCCACCGGCAATTCGTCGGTGATCGCGGACCAGGTGGGGATCAAGACGGCCGACTACCTGCTCACCGAGGCCGGCTTCGGCGCCGACATGGGCGCGGAGCGCTTCTTCAACGTCAAGTGCCGGGTCTCCGGGCTGCGCCCCGATGCCGCGGTGCTGGTCACCACGGTGCGGGCGCTGAAGGCCCATTCCGGGCGCTTCCGGGTGGTGGCCGGCAAGCCGCTGCCGCCGGGAATGCTGGCCGACAGCCCCGACGACGTGCTGGCCGGCGCCGACAACCTGAAGAAGCACATCGAGATCGTGCGTGGCTTCGGGGTGGCCCCGGTGGTGGCGATCAATGTCTTCCCGACCGACCACGAGGATGAGATCGCGGCCGTTCGTCGGGTGGCCGAGGAGGCGGGGGCCCGGGTGGCCGCCTCCACCCACGTCGTGGACGGTGGCGCCGGGGCCGAGGAACTGGCCCGGGTGCTGGAGGAGGCGTGCGCGGAGCCGACGGACTTCCGCTACACCTATGACGAGCGGGACCCCCTGGTCACCAAGATCACCAAGGTGGCCACCGAGGTCTACGGCGCGGCCGGCGTCGAGATCCTGCCGCAGGCCCGCAAGGACCTGGCGCACTTCGAGGAACTGGGCTTTGGTCACTTCCCCGTGGTGATCGCCAAGACCCACCTCTCGGTCTCCCATGACCCGAAGCTGCGCGGCGCCCCGTCGGGCTGGACGCTGCCGGTGCGGGAGGTCCGGTTGGCTGCCGGGGCGGGCTATGTCTACGCCATCTGCGGCGAGATGCGCACCATGCCCGGCCTGGGCAAGCACCCCGCCGCCGAACGGATAGACATCGACGAACACGGGGAGATCGTCGGGCTGTTCTGATCCCGAGGCCTCGACAAGCTCGGCCGTCGGGTTCAGGGCCTCGACAAGCTCGGCCCCGAGCGTGCGGTGGGGTCAGCGTCCGGCGCCGTCGGAGCCGAAGAACTTCTCCCACGGGACGTTGACCGGCTGGTCCTCGCCCACCACCTCATACAGGTGGCGCAGCAGCGGGAACTGCTCCGGGGGCACGACGCCGCGCTCGGTCAGGGCCTTGAGGGCCTTGCCCACGACGACGATGCAGGTGGCACCCTCCAGGGTGACCCCGGGCATCTTGGCCTTGGCCTCGCTGAAGGTCAGGCCGGTGCCCACCAGGGTGCCCACCTTCACATTGCGCCCGCCCATCGACGTGACGAAGCAGTCGCCGATGCCGGCGATGCCCATCACGGTCTGCGGGTCGCACTCCAGGAGCTTCAGCCACTCCTGCATCTCGATCGAGGCCTGGCCGAAGATCGCGGCACCGTAGTTGAAATTGACGTAGGGGCTGTCCCAGCCCGCAACCTTCTCCTCCTGCAGGCGCTGCAGGGTGCCGTGCATGAAGCCGGCGCCGAAGGCATAACAGTTCTTGGTGGCGGCCATCAGCTCGATGCCCTTGAAGTCCGTGTTGAGCCAGACGTGGTAGTAGTCGGTCTGAAAGAGGTCGCGCCACATCTCAAGGGTCTTGCGGTCCTCGCCGGTGAAGGTGACGCAGGTGTGCCGGTGCACGGCCACCTCGCCGGCGATCGACGGCCCGGCGATCGCGGACCAGGTGACCTGGTTGCGCAGTTCCTCGGGCACCTGGTTGGCCAGCACCTGGGGCAGGATCTCGAAGTTGCCCTCGTCATCGGCCCGCAGGCCCTTGGCCAGCGCCATCACGTGCATCCCGGGGCGCAGCAGGGTGGCCAGCTGCTCCCCGGCCCATTCGACACCAAAGGAATTGACGCCGCTCATCACCAGGTCGACGCCCTCGAAGGCCTTGGCGGCATCCTCGAGCTGGTAGGCCTCGGTGCCCTCGGGCACCGGGAGCTGCAGGTTGGGGTGGATGCCGGTCTTCTGGATGGAGTCAATGATCTCCCGGTCCAGGTGGGTGCCGACCAGGCGGACCTGGTGGCCGTTGTCGGTGAAGGGGGTGGCCAGCGCGGTGGCCATGATGCCGGAGCCGAGTACGACGAGTGTCGCCATGGAAGTTCCTTTCACTGCGGACGGTCCCGACGGCCGGTTGCACGCCGAGGCTGGGCGGCAGCGCCCAACGGGTCCTTGCGTCGTCCACGCTAGCCCCTGTGATCCCACTCGCAACAGGTGAGCCTGACCGTTTCTCACAGTTTGTGTGAATTTCCCCGGTTGATTCGGGTGCCGGACCCCGGCCGTCAGTCCCTGGAGCGCTTCCCGCCGCCGGTGGTTAGGCTGGCGGTCATGACGCAGCGCCGCAACCACCCCCCAGTCACCACCACCGACGACGTCGTCGAGGACCTGCACGGGCACCGGGTTTCCGACCCCTACCGCTGGCTGGAGGACGTCGATTCCGAGCGTACGCGGCAGTGGGTGGCCGAGCAGCGCGCGTTCGCGCAGGAACAACTGTCCGGGCTGTCCGCGCGGGACTTCTTCGACGACGTGATGGCCCACGTCACCTCCCGCCCGCGGTGGCAGACCCCGTTCTGCCGCCAGGGGATGTACCTCCAGGAACGCCACGACGGCCGGCGCAACCAGGCCGTTGTGCACGTGGCGGACAGCCTGGCCGAGCTGCAGGCCGGAGGCCGGGTGCTGCTGGACCCGAACGACTGGGCCGAGGATGGCAGCTCGTCGCTGGCCTTCCTCACCGTCAACTCGCAGGCCAGCCTGATCGCCGTCGGGCGCAGCGATGCCGGCTCCGACTGGACCCGGATCAGCATCGTCACCCCCTCCGGTGAGGCCGTGGATGACGTGGAGACCGTCACCAAGTTCAGCCAGGCGCTCTGGCTGCCCGACGGCCAGGCCTATGTCTACAAGGCCTTCCCGGGGGCCGGCCGGGCCGACGGCACCGAGACGCGGGCGCTGCCCGGCTGCCAGCTCATGATCCACCGGATTGGCGACGACCCCAGCCAGGACGTCGCCTTCGCGGACTTTGAGCTGGACCCGGAGGTGCTGCCCTGGTTGGAACTCAGCGACGACGACCGGTGGCTGGTGGCCCACCTGGCCCGCGGCACGGAGCGGACCAATCGGATCTGGCTCTACCCGGTGCGGGAGCAGGGCGGCCGCAGCGTCGTCGACCCGGAAGCACTGGAGCTGATCGACAAGCCCACTGCCGCCTGGCACTACCTGGGCACCCGGGCGGGGGAGCTCTACTTCCACACCGACGATGACGCCCCGCAGGGGCGGGTGGTCGCCCTGAGGCAGGACGAGTGGACCCTGCGCGAAGCCGTCCCGGAGGGTCGGGCGGTGATCAGCGAAGCGGTGCTGGCCGGCGAGGCGCTGGTGGTGCAGACCCTGGAGGATGCCCAGAGCGTGCTGCGCCGCTGGAGCCTGGGCAGCCAGGCCGCTCCCGGGCAGGAGCTGGGTACCGTCGAGCTCCCCGATGGGGTGGTCGACGTGCTCAACGCCCGGGCCAGCAGTGGTGAGGTCTTCATCGGGCTGAGCACCCTGACCGAGCCGGTGGACAGCTGGCGGCTGGACGCAGCCACGGGTGATCTGCGCCACCTGCCGGGGCCCGCGGGGGAGTGGACGTCGCCGGGCTACCGGACCGAGCGTCACCGGGCCACCAGCGCCGACGGCACCCGGGTGCCCTACTTCCTGGTGATTCCCGACGGAGTGGACCTGGCCGAGCCGCGCCCCACCATGCTCTACGGCTATGGCGGCTTCGACAGCCCGGTGTTGTTGAACCATCGCGCCACTTGGCCCGGGTGGCTGGCCGCCGGCGGTGTGCTGGTGATTGCCAACCTGCGAGGCGGCGGCGAGTTCGGCCGGGACTGGTACGAGGACGGGATCAAGGAGCACAAGCAGCACGTCTTCGACGACGTGATCGCGGTGGCCGAGCAGCTGGTGGCCGACGGGGTCACCAGCCCGGCCCAACTGGCCATCCACGGCAAGAGCAATGGTGGGCTGCTGGTGGGTGCCGCCATCACCCAGCGGCCGGACCTGTTCGGCGTCGCGCTGCCGCACGTCGGGGTGCTGGATGCCCTGCGCTTCCACCGGTTCACCATCGGCCGGGCCTGGATCAGCGACTACGGCAACCCCGACGAGGCCCGGGACTTCGAACGGATCCTGGCCTGGTCACCGCTGCACAACATCACGTCGGGCACCCGCTACCCGGCCACCTTGGTGCTGACCAGTGACCACGACGACCGGGTGGTGCCGGCCCACTCCTACAAGTTCACCGCGGCGCTGCAGGCCGCCCAGGGCGGGGAGGCGCCGGTGCTGGCCCGGATCGAGGCGGCCACCGGGCACGGGCTGGCCGGCAAGCCGCCGTCGGTGCTGGCGGCCGAATGCGCCGACCTGCTGGCCTTCGCCGCCCACCACACCGGGCTGAACCCCTCGACAAGCTCGGGGAGCGAGTAGCGGCGGCGCGGGGAGCGGGTAGGGGCCGGGCGGAGTCCGGACCGGGGAACGCGCCGGCGAGCTAGGCTGGAGGAGTGAGCAACCTGCCGATCTCCTCCAAATACCGCAGCCAGCCCGCCCGACCGGTGGACGAGGCCGAACGTGAGGACCTCACCAAGCGGCTGAACGACGCCTTCACCTCCGGCAGCATCGACGGCGACACCTACCGCACACTGCTGGACCAGCTCTACGGCGCCCAGACCCTCGGGGAACTGGTGCCCGTCGTGGAGCACCTGCCGGCCAAGCAGACCTATGACGACCCGGCGATGGTGCGCCAGCAGACCACCACCGCACCCGGTGAGTTGGCGCCGGCCGGGATGAATGCCCAGCTGGCCTTCAAGGTGGGCGGTGTGATCACCGCCCTGTCGGTGCTGCTGGTGCTGATCGTCGCCGTGCTGCTCTGACTCACGCCACTGGCCTCATGGGGCGCCCACCGAGGCCGGGTCCGGCTGACCATGGCGCTGGGGCATGGCGGGCTCTACTTGCCGGCGAGGATCCCGATCACCGGATTCCACTCGTCGACCTGGACGTCGGCCACCTGGCCCAGCTGCTGGAATGGATCCTCGGACAACCAACCGCGCACCTCGTCGGCGGAATCACCACACATCAGGATCAGTGCCTTGGCGGGGCTGGTGCCCACCAGCGGCCCGGAGGCCACCAGCTTGCCCTGCTCGGCCAGCGAGCCCAGAAAGGCCCGGTGGGTGGGGCGGTTCTCGTCCTGGGTGGCGAGGTCCGGTCCATAGGTGTACACAACGCTGTAGTAGGCCATGCGCGCATGGTAGCGCGTCTCGTGTGACCCGATTTGGTGCCGCTGGTGCGCTGGCGTAGAGTTGTGTGTCGGTCACCTGTGTCCAGGCGATCGTTCGTGCCCTCGTCCATCCGTCGGGGGAGCAATCGAAGAGATTGAGAGTTCATGGCAAAGAAAGAGGGAGCCCTCGAGCTTGAGGGAACCGTGGTCGAGTCCCTGCCCAACGCGATGTTCCGCGTCGAGCTGGTCAACGGTCACAAGGTGCTCGCCACGATCAGCGGCAAGATGCGTCAGCACTACATTCGCATCCTGCCGTCGGACCGCGTCGTCGTCGAGCTGTCCCCCTATGACCTGACTCGCGGACGCATCGTCTACCGCCACAAGTGATCCAGCGGGGTGACTCGTCGCCCCAGCAGACACATCCACCACAGAACCGGGGCATCGCTGTGCGCAGCGAAGGCCGGGTTCGATGATCCGAAAGAGACTCTCGAATGAAGGTTCAGCCGAGCGTCAAGAAGATCTGCGACAAGTGCAAGGTGATTCGCCGGCACGGTCGCGTGATGGTGATCTGCGACAACCCGCGCCACAAGCAGCGCCAGGGCTGACCAGCCAGGCTTTGCCGCCCCGAGAGCACACGCTCGACGGGCAATGGGCGGTGACTCGCAGAACATCGCAGGTGCAAGGTCACCCATCGCCACGGCGATGAACCACCTGCCAGACAACAACACAACGTGAACGCAAGGCCGGAGATGAATACCGGTCGCACCCCTGGACGAAGGCCAGGGCCCCGACGGTGGTCCACGGACCGCCAAAGGCATCGGGGACGCGTCACGCCACACACCTTCGCGGCCCAGGACCGAAAGCTCCACAACCCGCTGGAAACGGGGGAGCCCCCAGCAATGGGGAATGGGTCGAAAGATTGAAAGGTAACCGCCTGATGGCACGCCTCATTGGTGTCGACCTCCCGCGCGAAAAGCGCCTCGAGGTCGCCCTGACCTACATCTTTGGCATCGGCAAGACCCGCGCCAAGGAAACCCTGGAAGCCACCGGAATCTCCGGTGACGTCCGTGTCCACGCCCTCACCGACGAGCAGCTGGTTGCCCTGCGTGACCACATCGAGGCCAACTACGAGACCGAAGGTGACCTCCGCCGTGAGGTTGCTGCCGACATCCGTCGCAAGATCGAGATCGGCACCTACCAGGGTCGTCGTCACCGTTCCGGCCTGCCGGTCCGCGGACAGCGCACCCGCACCAACGCTCGTACCCGCAAGGGCAAGAAGAAGGCCGTCGCCGGCAAGAAGAAGGCGCGCTGACCTTCCGGTTGGTGCAGACACGACAGACTCCAGGAGAAAACTGACCCATGGCTACTGCAGGCCGTAAGGGCGCCGCCGCCAAGACCAAGGTGCGCCGCAAGGAAAAGAAGAATGTGGTTGCCGGACAGGCCCACATCAAGAGCACGTTCAACAACACGATCATCGCCATCACCGATCCCACCGGTGCTGTGATCTCGTGGGCCTCCGCCGGCACCGTCGGCTTCAAGGGCTCGCGCAAGTCGACCCCCTTCGCCGCCCAGATGGCCGCCGAGGCCGCTGGTCGTCGCGCGATGGACCACGGCATGAAGCGCGTGGACGTCTTCGTCAAGGGCCCCGGCTCCGGCCGTGAGACCGCCATCCGTTCGCTGGGAGCCATCGGGCTTGAGGTCGGGGCCATCTCCGACGTCACCCCCGTGCCCCACAACGGCTGCCGTCCGCCCAAGCGCCGTCGCGTCTGATCCCGAGAACACAGAAAAGGACTGATCAACAATGGCCCGTTACACCGGCCCCATGACCAAGAAGTCCCGTCGCTACGGGACCGACCTGGTCGGCAACGACAAGGCTTTCGAGAAGCGCCCCTACCCGCCGGGCGTGCACGGCCGCGGCCGTACCAAGGACTCCGAGTACTCGCTGCAGCTCAAGGAGAAGCAGAAGGCTCGCTACGCCTACGGCGTGCTGGAGAAGCAGTTCCGTCGCTACTACGCCGAGGCTGACCGGGTTCCCGGCAAGACCGGCGACATGCTGCTGCAGATCCTCGAGAGCCGTCTGGACAACGTCATCTACCGCGCCGGCTTCGCCTCGACCCGTCGTCAGGCCCGCCAGCTCGTGGTGCACGGTCACTTCCTGGTCAATGGCCAGAAGGTGAACATCCCCAGCTTCCGCGTCAGCCAGTACGACATCATCGACGTCCGCCCCAAGTCCATGGACCTGCACCCGCTGGTGGTGGCCCGTGAGACCCACGGCGAGCGCGAGGTTCCCGCCTGGATGGACGTGCGTCCCAACAAGATGCGCATCCTGATCCACCAGCTGCCCACCCGCGAGCAGATCACGGTGGACGTGCAGGAGCAGATGATCGTCGAGCTCTACTCGAAGTAAGGTCTCCTCGGTTTCCGTCAGGTTGTCCGGGCGACGCTCGGCCAACCACCCTCCTCGCAAGCTCGGAGGGGGCCAGGCCCATCCACGGCCTCGCCGCCGCCCGGAGCAACCTGACGGAAACCTCACCTTCTTCTCTGCAGACTCTGGATTTTTCGCGCATCGAGCGCGAAAAATCCTTTCCGCGCCATCTCACCCTGGGTGGCGCACCACATGGTCCTCATATAGCGGGGGACCTGGAACGAAGGAAAGTACATGCTCATCGCACAGCGTCCGACCCTGTCGGAAGAAGTGATCGGCGAATACCGCTCGCGCTTCATCATCGAGCCCCTGGAGCCCGGCTTCGGCTACACCCTGGGCAACTCGCTGCGTCGCACCCTGCTGTCGTCCATCCCGGGCGCGGCCGTGACCAGCATCAAGATCGAGGGCAACCAGCACGAGTTCTCGACCCTCGAAGGGGTCGTCGAGGACGTCACCGAGCTGATCCTCAACCTCAAGGGCCTGGTGCTCTCCTCCGAGGAGGACGAGCCCGTCACCATGTACCTGCGCAAGCAGGGCGCCGGTGAGGTGACCGCCGCGGACATCCAGCCGCCGGCCGGCGTGGAGATCCATAACCCGGATCTGCACATCGCGACGCTGAACGACAATGGCAAGCTCGAGATGGAGCTCGTCGTGGAGCGTGGCCGTGGCTACGTCTCCAGCGCGCTCAACAACAACCCGGACGCCGAGATCGGCCGGATCCCGGTTGACTCCATCTACAGCCCCGTGCTGAAGGTCACCTACAAGGTGGAGGCCACCCGAGTCGAGCAGCGCACCGACTTCGACAAGCTGATCGTCGACGTCGAGACCAAGCCCGCCATCCGTCCCCGCGACGCCGTGGCCTCGGCCGGGCGCACCCTGGTGGAGCTGTTCGGCCTGGCCCGCGAGCTGAACCTGGACGCCGAGGGCGTCGAGATCGGCCCGTCGCCCGTCGACGAGCAGCTGGCGCAGGACCTGGCCCTGCCGGTTGAGGACCTGAACCTGACGGTTCGCTCCTACAACTGCCTCAAGCGCGAGGGCATCCACACCGTGGGTGAGCTGGTCTCGCGCAGCGAGCAGGACCTCCTCGACATCCGCAACTTCGGCTCCAAGTCCATCGACGAGGTGAAGCTGAAGCTGCACGAGATGGGCCTGTCGCTGAAGGACTCCGCCCCCGGCTTCGACCCGCTGCAGGCTGCGGATCGTTACGAGGACGACGTCGAGGGCGACGACGAGGACTTCGCCGAAACCGAGCAGTACTGACCCGCTCCGCTGACCAATAACCTGGAGAACTGACATGCCTACACCTACCAAGGGTCCCCGCCTCGGCGGCAGCCCCACCCACGAGCGGATCATCCTGGCCAACCTGGCCAGCCAGCTGTTCGAGCACGGCCGGATCACCACCACCGAGACGAAGGCCAAGCGCGTTCGTCCCCTGGCGGAGAAGCTGATCAGCAAGGCCAAGCGCGGCGACCTGCACAACCGTCGCCAGGTGCTGAAGACCATCACCGACCAGGGCGTCGTGCACACCCTGTTCACCGAGATCGCCCCGGCCATGGCCGAGCGCGACGGTGGCTACACCCGGATCACCAAGATCGGCAACCGCAAGGGTGACAACGCCCCGATGGCCGTGATCGAGCTCGTGACCGAGGCCGTCGTGAAGAAGCCGTCGAAGAAGGCCGACAAGGCCGAGGACGTCAAGGCCGACATCGCCAAGGCTGCTCCGCTGGCCGACGCCGAGGCCGTCGAGGTCAAGGCTGACGAGGCTGCTGCCGAGACCACCGGGGCGAGCGAGTTCGGCGAGGGTTCCTTCGTCGGCGAGACCGCCCCCGAGGGCTTCGACATCAAGGGCAACAAGGACTCGATGCTCTTCCACACCCCTGAGTCGCAGTGGTACGAGAGCACCATCGCCGAGGTCTGGTTCAACTCCGCCGAGGCCGCCGAGGCCGCCGGCTTCACCAATGCCGTCAAGGCTGAGGCTGCCGACGAGGCCAAGGCCTGAGCCTCGGCCCAGCCACTGGCTGACTGAGCGACCCAAGGGCGCCCCACCATCACGGTGGGGCGCCCTTGGGCATTTTGCGCCCCACTGCGGGGGCCGGAGGCCCCGCGCCACCGGCTGATCCTTTTGGGCGGGGGCTGGCCGACCCGTCCGGGCACGGTGGAACGGGCACCGCTAGGCTCGGGGACATGACTTTGCGCATCGCCCAGTTGGCCAATTTCGTCGGTCCGGTCTCCGGGGGCATGCGCGTCGCGATCGACCAGCTGGGCAAGGGCTACGTCGAGGCCGGGCATGAGCGGATCCTGGTGATCCCCGGCGAACACGACACCACCACCGAGACCGAGAACGGGCTGGTGGTGCAGGTGCGGGCGCCGCGGATCACCCGGGACTACCGGATGATCGCCGCCCCGTGGCGCGCCCTGAAGGTGCTGGAACGGTTCAACCCGACCTCGATCGAGGTCAGCGACAAGTGGACCCTGTCCCCGGCGGCCCGGTGGGCGAAGCGACGGGGGGTGGGCTCGGTGCTGTTCAGCCACGAGCGGCTGGACGACATGCTGGCCGGGTGGGTGCGGGCCCAGTTCGGCGTTGAGACCGCCGTCGGCGCGCTGAACCGCCGGCTGGTGAAGGAGTTCGACGCCGTGGTGGTCACCTCCGACTACGCCCGGGAGGAGTTCGCCGACCTGGGGGCCAACCTGTGGAAGGTGCCGCTGGGCGTGGACCTTGAGACCTTCCACCCCAGCAAGGGCACACCCGTCGACGACGGCCTGGTGAAGCTCTGCTATGTCGGGCGGATGTCGCACGAGAAGAATCCCGAGCTGGGCGTGGCTGCCGCCGTGGAGCTGCACCGCCGCGGGCTGCCGATCCAGCTCAACATGTACGGCGTCGGCCCAGACCTGGAGAAGATGCGGGCCCAGGCCGGGGACGCCCCGGTGGTCTTCCACGGCTTCGTCAAGGGCCGCGACGAGGTGGCGCGGCGCTTCGCGGCCAGCGACATCTCCCTGTCCGTCTGCCCCTCGGAGACCTTCGGTCTGGCCGTGCTGGAGGCGCTGGCCTGCGGCACCCCCGTCGTGACGTCGAACCGGGGCGGCGCGCATGAGCTGGTGGACGCCACCAGCGGTGAATACGGCCCGCCGGATGCCGTCGGGATCGCGGACGCGATCGAACGGCTGGTTGGCCGGCTTTCCCCCGATCTGCGCGCGGCCGCCCGCCGTCGCGCGGAGCAGTACACCTGGCAGAGCAGCGTGACCACCATGCTGGAACTGCACGACAGCCTCGGAGGCCCCCGATGAACAAGACCCTGCTCCCTCTGGCCGCCGTGCTCGCCTTGGCCGCGCCCGCCGTCGCCACCGCGCCCGGGCCCGCCCCCGGCTCGCGGGGGACCAGCATCGACGAGCTGGTGGCCGAGTGCCGCGCCAGCGGACTGAGCGGCTGGGATCTGGTGGACGAGGCCACCCGTCGGGTCCACGAGGCCTTTGACCACATCTCCCTGTGGCACCTGTGGGAAGGGTCCGCGACGGCCCTGCGACACGGGCACGGCTGGTCGGCCCAGTACAACGGGGCGTTGAAGCACGTGCTGCGGCGGCTTGGATTCCGGGTGGAGGTGGTGCACGCCGCCCGGGTGCACCACCTGGGGCGAAACCCCTGGTGGAATGCCGGGCACACCTGGCTGCGGGTCACCCACGACGGCCGCACGCTGGACGTCTGCTGCTCCCGGGCCCAGCACCGGGCCGGTCAGGTCAGCTTCGTCCCGGTGACCCAGGTGCGCCCGATGAACCGTTGGACCCGCTCCGTGGTCTCGCTGAGCCTTGCGCCGGTGGTCAGCGTGCAGGCCTGGCGCCAGCTGGCCGGTGCACCGGTCCCCAAGTGGCTGTACCGGGGCTTCGACGAGGACCTGTGAACACATTGGGAGCATGCTGCCCCCACACCCCTGCAGCGGTTGGTACTGTCCTCGGCCGTTGACTTCGTGGATGGTTGCGTCGACAGTGTCGGAGCCAACTGACTGGGTCCGGGGCAAGCGCACCGGCTCTCTTGTCGCCTGCTGGTAACGCCAGATCTTGCCCGGCACGTCCTGACGCTGCCGGTCTGTGCTACAAACCACATCCTGATTCGGGCCCGGTGTCAGAGGAGCACTGGGTCCCATTCAGAATGCAGTTTGTGGCGCAAACCTGACGAGTAGTTGGGTGGTTGTCCGTGACCCCTGGGGTCAGCTCGGGGACCTCAGGCGGCGTGGGCACAGCCCCATGGCTGCAGACCGCGCTGGGCGTAGAGCTTGTTGGCGATGGTGATCTGCTGTTCCCGGGTGGCCAGGTTCGCCGTCGGGGCGTACTTGGTGCCACCGTTGGCCTCCCAGGTCTGCCGGTCGAACTGCAGGCCGCCGTAATAGCCATTGCCGCTGTTGATGGACCAGTTGCCGCTGGACTCGCACTGGGCAATCCGATCCCACATCGCCGAGCGGGAGGTGTCCAGGCCCTCGGACGAGCCGGCCGGCTTGGTGCTCTGCGTCGCACTCGGCTTGGACGATGACGGTGCGGCGCTGGGCTGGGCCGACGCGCTGGGGTTGGCGGAAGCGGCCGGCTTTGCGGCCTCCTTGGTGCCGACGCTCTCCTGCTGGTCCACCGGCTGCTGGGTGACCTTGGTGGTCAGCAGCTTGCTGGAGGTCTCCTTGCCGTCCTCGACGGTGACCTGCCAGGTCTTGGTGGCCTTGCCGTCCTTGCCCTTGGTCACCACCTTGGTGGTGCCCTTGGGCAGATCGGCCGACGGGGTCTTCACCGTCTTGAACTTGACCACCTCGGTGGTGGTCTTCAGCTTGGTGCCGACCTTGCTGACCACCACCTCCATGTCGTCGGTGAGCTGGGTGGTGGTGGCAGGGACCACGCTCTGCCCCTTGCCCAGGGTGATCTGACGCTCCTTGAGCAGGTCCGCGACGGTGGCCGCGGTGGTCTCCATGCCGACGGGGACCTTGCCGTCCTCGGAGAGCTTGATGCTCTTCGGGGTGGTGGCCACTACCGACAGGCCCTCGCGCTTGAGCGCGGTGGAACGGCTCACCGAGAGGCGGGTTCCGGATTCGGTGACGCCCAGCTGGGTCAGCGCGGCGTCGACGGTGGTGGCGGTGGTCCACACGGTGGTCCGCTTGCCGTCGAGGGTTAGGGTCAGGGGGCGGCCGTAGTTGACGGTGACCTGGCTGCCGTCGGTGATCGGGCTGCCGGGGGAGGGCACGACGGTGTCGTGTTCGGTGAGGGTGACCTCGCTGGCCGCGAGCGCGTCGTTGACCGTCTTGCCGAAGGTGTGCACCGCCATGGTGGTCCCGTCGACATTCACCAGGACCTCCTTGTCCATCACCTGCCAGCCGACGACGCCGGCGACGGCCGCAACGGCGGCGGTGGTGGTGGCCGAGATGATCCCGATGGTCTTCTTGTTCACGCTGCTCCTCGCTGGGGCCCGGTCACGGGTACCTGCCCCAATTCTCCCGGAAGCCTGAGATTCCTCATAATCAACGCCGGAAAATCTCAGGAAGTCCGGAGGTTGGTGGTAATGCGCGTGTCCGCAGCCAAGGGGAGCGGGTGCACCCGTCGTTCCCGGAGCGGGTGCTGGCGTCGTTCCCCGGCCCCCGATCTGACTGCGCAGCCGTTGGGTCTTCGGGCAGCAGCTCCAGCGGCTGCCCCTGACAGTTGCTGCTGCACAGTCATGGGTTGGGTCGTCGCGGGGTCATCCGGGCCGCCCGGAAGTCGACGGGCTGGTCAGCGGCTGCGCGGTGGGGCGGAGGCCGAGATGGACGACGAGAGCCCCCGCTCCATGGAGCGGGGCTCTCTGGGCGACCGGTGGTCCGGTCAGCGCCTGGGTCAGGCCTGCTGCGCCTTGGTGAAGCGCTCGGCGACGTCGGCCCAGTTGACCACATTCCACCACGCAGTGACGTAGTCGGCCTTGACGTTCTTGTACTGCAGGTAGAAGGCGTGCTCCCACATGTCCAGCTGCAGCAGCGGCACCTGGTTCAGCGGGATGTTGCCCTGCTGATCCCACAGCTGCAGGGTGTTGAGCCGCTTGCCCAGCGAGTCCCAGGCCAGGACGGACCAGCCGGAGCCCTGGATGGCCTTGGCATTCTCGCTGAACTGGGCCTGGAAGCCGTCGAAGGAACCGAAGAACTCGTCCAGCGCGCTGGCCAGCTCACCCTCGGGGCGGCCGCCGCCCTCGGGGGACATGTTCTTCCAGAAGACGGAGTGGTTGATGTGGCCACCCAGGTTGAAAGCCAGATCCTTCTCCAGCTTGCCGATGGTGGCGAAATCACCCTTGGAACGGGCCTCCTCCATCTTCTCCAGCGCGGTGTTGGCGCCGGCCACGTAGGTTGCGTGGTGCTTGGAGTGGTGCAGCTCCATGATCTCGGGAGCGATGTGCGGCGCCAGGGCGCTGTAGTCGTAGTCAAGATCGGGCAGGGTGTAGACAGCCATGTAAATCCTCTTTCCGTCTTCGCCGGACCGGGGCCCGGAGCCCTTGGTGAAGGGGCTTTCCTAGGGACAACAACGATCCTAGGCACTTTGTTCCCGGTGGGCCAGACTGTTCGCCGCGAGCGCGATCCCCGGTAGCGCACCATGGCTTCGGGCGGCTCTGCGTCGGTATGGCCATTGGGTCTGGCCCCATGGGGCGATGTACTGGATGGATGAGTCAACCACGTTCCGACTACGGCGCTCCCGTTCTGGTGATGCGCAGTCTGTCCAAGCGATTCGGGCCGAAGGTGGCGGTCGACAACCTCTCGCTGGCCGTGCCCGCGGGCTGCCTCTTTGGCCTGGTCGGGCCGAACGGGGCGGGCAAGACCACCAGCCTGAGCATGGCCACCGGTCTGCTCCGTCCCGACGCCGGCCAGGTGGAGGTCTGGGGCCACGACGTGTGGAGCGATCCCGTCGCGGCAAAGGCGATGATGGGCGTGTTGCCCGATGGCCTGCGGGTGTTTGATCGGTTGAGCGGCCTGGAGTTGCTGCGCTTCGCTGCCGGGCTGCGCGGCGTTGCACCCGACCAGATCGAGAGTCGGGCCCAGGCACTGCTGCGCGCCCTGGGGCTGACGCAGGACGCCAATACCTTGGTCTGCGACTATTCCGCCGGCATGACCAAGAAGATCGGGCTGGCCTGTGCCCTGGTGCACAATCCGCGACTGCTGGTGCTGGACGAGCCCTTCGAGGCGGTGGATCCCGTCTCCGGCCAGGCGATCCGGCAGATCCTGCACGACTTCGTGGCCGGTGGCGGCACCGTCGTGCTGTCCAGCCATGTGATGGAGCTGGTGGAGAGCCTGTGCGATGCGGTCGCGGTGGTTGCCAACGGGCGGGTGCTGGCGATCGGCCCGACGGCCGAGGTGACCCAGGGGCGGCGACTGCAGGAGCGCTTCATCGAGCTGGTGGGCGGGACGAGCGACGCGGGGGAGGGGTTGGCATGGTTGGGACACTCGTCCGACTCAAACTGACGCTGCTGCGACGCTCACTGCAGGGTCAGACCGCCAAGATCATCGGCCTGGTGGTGATCGGCCTCTACGCCCTGGGGGCCCTCGGCTGGCTGTCGGTCGCCCTGATGGGGCTGCGCCTCGCCTCCGACCAGTTGCACGGCGGCGCCACCACCGTCGGCTTCGCAGCGCTGACCCTGGGCTGGCCGCTGGGCACCCTGCTGGTCTCCGGCAGCGACCAGACCCTGGACCCGGGCCGGTTCGCGCTCTTCCCGGTGAGTGCCCGGCAGCTGATGCCGGGGCTGCTGGTCTCCGGCCTGGTGGGGATCGGGGGCGTCTTCACGGCGCTGCTGGCCCTGGTCCAGGTGGCCAGTTGGAGCACCGGCGCCTTGACGGCAATGTGCGCGTTGGTTGCGGCGATCCTCGGCTGCACCACCTGCATCCTGTTGGCCCGCACCGCGGCTGCCAGCTTTTCGTCGGCGCTCAGCACCCGCCGCTACCGGGACGGTGCCGCGCTGCTGCTGGGCCTGCTGGCGATGGGCAGCGGAGTCGGCGTCCAGTTGGTGATTCGCTGGCTGGGCAATGTGGAGCAGCTCGAACAGCGGGCGGCGCGCCTGGCCTCGGTGGCCTCCTGGACGCCCTTCGGCTGGGCCTGGGCGCTTCCCTGGGATGCGGCCACCGGCCGATGGGGCCTGCTGGCGGCCCACACTGCGCTGGCCGTCGCGCTGGTCGCGGCACTGTGGCTGCTCTGGGAACGTTCCCTGTCCCGGGCGCTAACCTCGCCGCTGGAAGCCGGTGGTGCCGGTGGGCGGGCCAAGGCGCACTCCGTTGTGGACCGGCTGGTGCCCTCGGGGCCAGCCGGAGCGATCGCGGGCCGCTCGCTGCGCTACTGGCGTCGTGACCCCCGGCACCTGGTGTTGGCCGTCTCGGTGCTGCTGATGCCGCTGCTGATGCTGGCCCCCAGCCTGCTCGGGGGCTCCGGGGAGGATTCGATGATCAGCGGGCGCGGGATCCTGTTCCCGGCGATCTTCTCCATGCTGCTGTTGGGATCCCTGGCCGTGGCGCAGGAGATCAGTTACGACGGGAGCGCGCTGTGGATGCACATCTCCGCCGGGGTCAGTGGCCGGGCCGACCGACTGGGCCGGCTGCTGGCCGCCGGATGGATCCTGCTGCCCATCGCCCTGCTGATCGACGTCGTGCTGATGGCGGTCTCCGACGGATGGGCACTGGCGCCGGAACTGGTGGGTGGCACGCTCGGATCACTGCTGGTGGGAGCCGCCGTCGGCACCGTCACCGGTGCCTTCTGGCAGGTGCCGCAGCCGCCGCCCGGGCAGAACGCCTTCTCCCGTGGGGAGGGCGGCGGCGCGGCGGGCATCCTGCTCAGTCTGGTCAGCATGCTCGCCACCGGCCTGCTGGCCCTGCCCTTCATCATCCCGCTCTTCCTGACCGCGTCGCGGCCCTGGCTGGGCTGGTTGCTGCTGGGCGCAGCACCGGTCTACGGACTGGCCCTGCTGGCCGGCTCGGTGGTCTGGGGCGGCCGGGTGCTGGAGCGCAGCTGGCCCGAGGTGCTCAAACAGGTCACCTACAGCAAGGAGTGATCACCCCGGGTGCCCAGCCTGCCCAACGTCGCCCCGGCCGTGTGGCACGATCGGCAGGGCGACGCCGCGACGGGTGGATGGGTCTGCGGGCGGCTCAGGCCTTCTTGCGACGGCTGGCCAGGAAGGCGGCGGCCCCGGCGCAGAGCAGCAGTGCCACCACGCCGATGGTGGCCCACGGGGTGTCCTTCTTGCCAGCCTCCTGCGCGGGCGCGGTGCTGGCGGGGGACGACGGTGCAGCGCTGGTGCTGGCCGTCCCGGCGGCGCCGTCCAGCGCAGGCATCGTCGGGGTGCACTGCTTGCCATAGCACCAGCCCTCGAGGGTGCCGGCCTTCGGCTTGGACTGGTCCGCGCCCACCTGGCTGAAGGTCCACTTCCCGCCCTTGGTGGCGGTGTAGTACTGCCAGTAGTTGCCGTCGAACTTGGCCGGGCAGGCGGCCGGCTCCCCGTCCATCGCGCAGATCATCTGGGTCTTGGGATCCTTGGTGATCTTCACCCCGGCGCTGGTGAGCAGCTCGGTGCCGCTGGCCGCCTTCTCCACGCACTTGTTGACCATCAGCTCACCCTTGGAGCTCTGCACCACCAGCCACACCTTGCCCTGGTCCAGGCAGTCGGTGGTCTGGTTGGCGGGCAGGACGCGGGCCGGGGCGTGGGCGGCGTCGGACGGCAGGGGAGCGGCGACGGCGGCCAGTGGTGCCAGGGACAGGGTGGCCGCGGCGGCGCCGGTGGCGACGAGCTGGCGAGCGGTGGCGGTGAGCACAGTGGTTCCTTTCGGCGGCCGGAAGGCGGCCGCGGATGCCCCCACCCGCGACTCGCCCGCAGACCACGACGGGTGGTGATGAGTCTGCCGACGCCGGGTACTCCGACTGTACGGTTGCGGGTCAGTTCCGGGCTTGCACCGGATTCCCCCAGCGGCGGCAATGCGCCGAAGACTACTGCACGGGGCTCTGCGGCGTCGCCGCGGTGCCTCCGGGTCAGCCGCCCGGGCGCACCTCCAGCACCCGGAAGCCCTTGTGGGAGGCCAGTCGCTCACAGGCATAGCCTTGCTCGGTCAGCCAGCGGGCCAGCGAGTCCGCGCCCAGGTTCTTGCCCACCACCAGTACCGCGCGCCCGGTCGGTGCCAGTCGGGGGAGCCAGGTCAACAGCAGCTCGTGCAAGGCGGGCTTGCCGATCCGGATCGGCGGATTGCTCCAGATCTCGTCATAGCGGGTGGCCGGGTCGGCCTGCTCGGGCAGGAGGGCCTGCACCCGGCCGCCAGCGCCGATCACGTCGGCATTGAGCCTGGTCAGCGCCAGGGCACGCTCGTTCACGTCGACGGCGTCCACCACACTGCCCGGGCAGGCGGCGGCCAGGGCGACGGCGATCGGGCCATAGCCACAGCCAAGATCAAGAAGCCGGGCACCGTCGTGCGGCGGCGCCACCTCGTCCAACATGATCTTGGTGGCCGGATCCAGTCGGGTGCCCGAGAAGACGCCGTTGGCCGTCGTCAGGGTGAGCTCCTGCCCCCAGATGGTGGCGTGGATCTGGCGGCGCTTCTCCGGGCCGTCCGGGGTGGTGAAGTAGTGGCTCACGGGGCCTCCAGGGGGGTCTCGGGCAGGGTGCGCACGGCGCGGGAGAGTTCGGCGCGAACTGCCAGCTGGTCGTCGTCGGGGTAGCCGACCTCCTCCAGGCACAGGCCCTTGGCCGGCATCACCAGCACCCCGCTGTGCCGCTTGGGCGAGGCCATCACCTCGGCCAGCCAGGCCTGGTCCCGTCGCCCGGTGCCGACCGTGGTCATGGCCCCCATCAGCGAACGGACCATGGAGTGGCAGAAGGCGTCGGCGGTGACGGTGTATTCCAGCACTCCGTCGGGGGTCCGCGCGGCGTGCAGGCCGGTCAGGGTGCGGATGGTGGTGGCCCCGTCGCGCGGCTTGCAGAAGGGCGCGAAGTCATGCAGACCCAGCAGCATCCGGGCGGCCTCATTGGTGGCGTCCACGTCGACGACGCCGCGGATCTGCGCGATGTGCCCGCGCAGCAGCGGATCTGGCCGCGAGACCTCGTCCCAGACCCGGTAGACATAGCGACGCCAGATGGCCGAGAAGCGGGCGTCGAAGCCGGGCGGGGCGGGGCTCACCCGCAGCACCTGCAGGTCCTCGTCCAGCACCCGGTCCAGCCGTCGCTGCAGCCGCGAGGTGTCCACCGTCGACGGCAGGTCCACGTGGGCCACCTGGCCGCGGGCGTGCACCCCGGCGTCGGTGCGGCCGGCGACGGTGAGCTGCACCGGCTCGCGCAACCGCAGCACCTGGGTGATCCAGCGTTCCAGTTCGCCCTGCACGGTGCGCAGGTCCGGTTGGCTGGCCCAGCCAGAGAAGCGGGCGCCGTCATAGGCGATGTCCAACCGCCAACGGGTGAGGGGGGTCGACGGGGCCTCGACAGGCTCGGCCGTCGGGGTTCGGCCCTGCTCGGCCGTCGGGTCGGGATGGCCGGTCACGAGGTCTTCCGATAGGTCAGGTCGTGGATGGTGCGGCCGGCTGCCAGGCCCTTGCGTTCGTACTTGGTGACTGGGCGCAGCTCCAGCCGCGGCGCCCACCCGGTGTTCTCGGGATCGGCCGGGTCCAGGTGTTCGTTCACCAACCCGGAGGCGACGTCCAACACCTCCCGCATCCATTCGGCGTAGTCATCCCAGTCGGTGGCCAGCCGCCAGCGCCCGCCGTCGACCAGCCGGGAACGCACCAGCTGCGCGAAGTCGGCGCCGACCAGACGTCGCTTGTGGTGGCGGACCTTGTGCCACGGGTCGGCGAAGAAGAGCCACAGCTCGCTGATCGAGCCCGGCTCGAAGAGGTGTTCCAGGCCCTGCTGGCCATTGCCCATCACGATCCGGATGTTGTCCACGCCCTCCCGCGCCATCCGGCTGAGGGTTGAGGCGACGGCGGGCTGGAAGACCTCGAAGGCCACCACATTCGCCTCGGGATGCGCCTTGGCCATCGCGACGAGGGATTCCCCGGTGCCGGAGCCGATCTCCACGATCAGCGGTGCCTCCCGGCCGAAGACCACCTCCCAGTCGGGCTGGGGCTGCGCGACGATCGAGGTCTCCGTCTCGCCCTGCGCCACCTCGATCACCCAGCGGTCATGGTGCGCCTCCCACGCCTTGACCTGCGAGTCATTCATCCGGGCGCTGCGCCGCACGAAGCTCACCACCTCGCGGTGGACGCGACGCTTGCGGGGCGGTTGGTCCGGCGTCGACGGGCTCACGTCAGGGGGCATTGGCACCGGACAATCCTACGGGCGATGTCAGCGTCCAGCGGAATCGCTGGCCGCCGCGCTCCGGCCTCCGCAAGGCTGGCAGGATGACGACCACTGAAAGTCTCACCATTTCCCGCGTGATCGATGCGCCCGCCAAGGACATCTTCGACGTGCTCACGCTGCCCCGCAACCATGTCTCGATCGACGCGTCGGAGATGGTGCGCGGTGCCGAGCAGGGCGACCAGCGGATCCAGGCGGTCGGCGACGTCTTCAGCATGGACATGTTCCACGAGAAGATGGGCGGCGAGTACCGGATGGAGAACCATGTCACCGGGCTGATCGAGAACAAGCTGCTGGCCTGGCGACCGGCCCGCGAGGGGGAGGAGCCCGGCGGCTGGGAATGGGTCTACGAGCTGGAGCCCGAGGGGTCCCAGGCCACCAAGGTCTCGCTCACCTATGACTGGAGTGAGGTACGCAGCAGCAAGTTCAAGTCCCGCTTCCCGATCCTGCCGGCGCAGGTGCTGGAGGACACGCTGGCGCAGCTGGCCGCGCGGGTCAGCGAGAAGTAGGTCCACAAGAGCCGACGTATCCAGACCCAACCGGCGACCCCCCGGGTCAAGAAGCGACGAGGGTCGCCGTTCCGGTGGGGAACGGCGGCCCTCGTCATGCGTCGCTCGACAGGCTCAGGAGCCTTGAAGGGTCAGCCCTTCTGCTCGAACTTCTCGGCGATGTTGGCGGGCACCAGCTCGTAGCCGTGGAAGCGACGGGTGAAAGTGCCGCTGCCGTGCGCCAGACCGCGCAGGTCAACCGCGTAGCGCTCCAGCTCGGCCACCGGAACCAAGGCCTTCAGGATGGCGTGGTGCTCGGTGTCCGCGTCGGTGCCCAGCACCTGCCCGCGTCGGCTGCCCAGATCGGTCATCACGGCGCCCATGTATTCCTCGCCGACGGTGACGGTGATCTCGTCGATCGGCTCCAGCAGCCCGACGGTCTTCGGCGTCGCCGCCTCCTTGAGCGCCAGGGCGCCGGCGGACTGGAAGGCCATGTCGGAGGAGTCGACGGAGTGCGCCTTGCCGTCGTACAGGGTGACCTGCACGTCCACCATGGGGAAGCCGTAGACGGTGCCGCGCTCCATCTGGTTCTTCAACCCCTTCTCCACGCTGGGGATGAACTGGCGCGGGACGGCGCCACCCACCACCTTGTCCACGAAGGTGAAGCCGGAGCCGCGTTCGGCGGGCTCAATCTCGATGTCACAGACCGCGTACTGGCCGTGGCCGCCGGACTGCTTGACGTGCCGGCCGTGCGCCTTGGCGGGGGCGATGAAGGTCTCCCGCATCGGCACCTTGATCGGTTCCTGGGTGACCTTGACCCCGTAACGGTCATTCAACCGGTTCAGCAGGAGCTCGGTGTGGGCCTGGCCCATGGTCCACAGGATCTCCTGGTCGGTCTCCGCGGTGCGTTCCAGCCGGACCGTGGTGTCCTCGATCACCAGCCGCGCCAGGGCACCGGCCAGCTTGTCCTCGTCATTGCGGGTGGCGGCCTTGAGGGCGGTGGGAAGCAGCGGTTCGGGCTGGTTCCAGGGCTCCACCAGGGCCGGGGATTCCTTGCTGGACAAGGTGTCGGTGGTCTCCGCCTTGCTCAGCTTGCCCACCAGCACGATGTCACCGGCGATCGCGATGTTCTTGGTGTTCAGCTCGGTCCCGACGGGGAAGGAGAGCGGGCCGATCTTCTCGTCCTCCTCGTGCTCCGGGTGGTGCGCGTCGGCCACGCCCGTGAACAGCTCCCGGTGGCCGGCCACCTGCACCACGTCGTCGGTGCGCAGGGTGCCGGAGAAGATCCGCACCATGGACTGCCGCCCGGCATAGGGGTCGGAGGTGGTGCGGACCACCTCGGCCACCAGCGGGCCGTCGGGGTCACAGCTGAGTTCCAGGATGTCGGAGCCATCCGCGGAGGTCACGGTCGGCAGCGGGTGCAGCGCGGGATGCGGCAGACCGTGCTCGATCAGGCTGTAGAGCTCCTCGACGCCGACGCCATTTCCCGCCTGCACCGGGATGACGGGGAAGAAGGCGGCATGGGCGGTGGCCTTGAGCAGATCCCCCCGCACCTGGTCGACGGCCAGCTGCTCGCCCTCCAGGTAGCGCTCCATCAGGTCGTCGTCCTCGGCCTCGGTCACCACGCTTTCCAGGAAGGGCGCCCGGTAGGTCTCGATCTGGTCCGACTCCTCGTCGCTGGGCTCGCGCACTGCGGAGGAACCCGACGAGTAGTCGTGGATTCGCTCGGTGACCAGCGACATCGAGCCGATCACCTCACCGGCGTCATTGGTCAGTGGCAGGTAGGCCGGCACCACGCCCTCGCCGAAGGTCTGCTGGCACAGCTCCACGGTGGTCTCATAGTCCCCGCGTTCCGCGTCGAGCTTGGTGACCACGATCGCCCGCGGCAGGTCAACGGCCTTGCACTCGGCCCACAGGGCGGCGGTGGTGTTGTCGATCCCGTCGCTGGCCGAGACCACGAAGATGGCCGCGTCGGCCGCGCGCAGACCCGCGCGCAGCTCACCGACGAAGTCCGGGTGGCCCGGGGCATCGAGCAGGTTGATCACCACGTCGCCGCTGGAAACCGAGGCGAGGGTGAGGGCGGCGGCACGGTCCGTGTCGTCCTTTGCCGGCCGGTGGCCGGGAATCCGGACAGCCAGCAGCGTGTCGAACAATGTGGTCTTGCCAGACCCGGATGACCCGACCAGGACCACATTGCGTAGGTCTACGGGGCTGGAAACCTTGTTTGCAGTAGCGCTCACCTTTGAACTCATGTGCCCACATTGCCCCTTGTGGTGGGTGCTGACAAGGAGATTTGGCTGTGGCTTTTGTCACCGACGGCCGCAGGGGGTGGGGTGGCGAGGCTCGGGGGAGGCTCAACCGGTGGTGGTGTGCACCGTGCCGGGCCGCAGCACGCGGCACCCCCACCCGAGCAGCACGCCTGGGCGGAGCCGCTTGAGCAGGTTCGCATCCCGGGCGCCGGTGACCGGATGGTGGTTGATCACCAGGCAGCGGTCGAGCTCCCGCTCGGCCTCCAGCAGCACACCGTCGGGCAGCTCGATCCGCGCGCCCGGGCGCAGGCTCAGCGGGGCCTCCCGGTCATTCAGGACGATGTTGGGGCGGTAGCGCGCGGTGTCGTCGGGCAGCGGCTCGGTGGGGTGGGCCAGTTCACTGCGCAGCAGCAGGCTGACCGGCGAGCTCCAGATGAATCCCGCCGGGCCGGTGGTGTGCGCCAGCCAGACCGGCTCGCCCACCACGGCGCCGATCCGACGGGCCAGCGGACCGTCGTGCACCCACGCGGTGAACGGCCGGTGGTAGTACCGCACCGTGCGGGGGCGGGGGAAGACCAGGTCCTCGCCGACGCCAGGAAGTTGCGCGGGCTCGACCCGCAGGCCGGCCAGCTGGGGCACGTCGGTGGCCTTCACGGCCCGCAGGTCCCGGGTGATCGGAGTCCAGCGCCGGTCCTGCTCGATCCCGTCGACGCCCACTTCCAGCCGGGATGCCGCGTGCCAGGAGGTGCCCTTGACCGGGGTCCAGCCCAGTGATTCCACGATTGCCTGCTGCCGCATGGCACTCATCCTGCCCGCTGTCCCGCGGCCTCAGAGGCTGGCCAGCAGTTCGCACAGGGTCATGTCCGCCCAACTGAACCATGCCCGGGTGAAGTCCGACGGGTCGTCGGCGTGGAAGCTCTCGTGCATCCGGCCGGTGCCGCCGGTGGTGTCGACGAGCAGCCGCGCCAGCCGCAGCCGCTCGTCGGCATCCGGCGACGTCAACCCCTGCACTGCCAGCCCAATCGGCCAGATCCGACGCCCCGGGGTGTGCGGACTGCCGATCCCGCTGGCCTGCGTTCCCTGGTGCCACCAGGGGTTGGCCGACGACAGGATCCGGCCCCGGGTGGCCAGGTATCGCGGATCGGAGGCGTCCAGGCCGGCCACCAGCGGCAGCCCCAGCAGGCTGGGCAGATTGGCGTCGTCGCCGGCCACGACGCCACCCAGGCCGTCCACCTCATAGGCGAAGCCCCCGTCGGGCAGCATCGCGAAGTGCTCCACCCCGGCGGTGATCTCCGCGGCCAGCCGCTCGCAATCCGCGGCCAGAGGCATGTCGGACCACAACTCGCGGCACCAGCGCGCGCCCAGCCGCAGCGCGTGTGCCGCCATCAGGTTGCCGGGGATGTGGTAGCCGTGCCGACAGGCATCGTCGCTGGGCCGAAATCCCTGCCAGGTCATCCCGGTGTACCCGACGGGATTTCCTCGGCCCCACTGGGCCAAGGTGTCCCGGCGGTGGCGCAGCAGTGCCGCCCCCAACCGGACGAAGCGGTAGTCACTGCGCTGATGATCTTGCTCCAAGCGCCACACCCGCTGCACCCTCCGCAGGCCCCGGTGGACCCGGCCGTCCAGATGGGAGGGGTCGCCGGTGGACTTCCACAGCGCATCGGCTAGCAGCATCGGGAAGGCCAGCGAGTCCACCTCGTACTTGCGCTCCCAGATCCAGGGATCCAACCGGGTCTGCCAGGCGTGGTTGTCCAACAGGTGGCGCAGGCGGCGCCAGGAGGCAGGGTGATCGGGGTGGTTGAAGGCATTGGCGTAGGGGTCGTGGGCGATGAGCCGCCACTGCATCCGCACCACGCCGCGCACCATCTCGTCGATCTGCGGGCAGACGGCCAGCGCCAGCCAGGGGCGCAGCTGGGCTGAGGAGTCCCGCAGCCACATGGCCGGGATGTCGCCGGTGACCACGAAGACCCCATCCGGCCCGGGCTGCAGGGTGCGCTGCCAGGTGTCCAGCATGAGGCGGCCGTAATGCTCCCCGAACCGGGGCTCACCGGTGGCGTCGACGATCCGTTCGGCCTCGGCGGCCACCCGGGCACGGACCTGGGGGCTCGCCGGGTTCACCACATGGGGGGGCATGCGCCCAGTATGGCGGGGCGCACCACAACAAATGCGGCAGGTCAGTTGTCCAACCCGGCTTTGGCGGCTCTGGTCATCTGACCTGCCGCAGATGTTGTGGGTGACCGGCTGGTCAGCGCTGCGGGTGGCCGTACCATCGGGCCCGGACGGCGATCTGCTGGCCCCGCGGTGGCCGCCCGTGACGGTTCGAACGTGCAAAGCGTTCATTCTGGGCGAAGACCGTGTCCATCCGGGCAGTGGGCGCCCCGGAAGCGGATACCGTGACAACACCATCCGTTCCACCCCCACGCAGGAGTTGCTCATGCCGCTGTCGCTTGATCTCTGGGCCCCCATCCCCGAGCGCGTCGACCTGGTGATCGACGGCACACAGGTGCCGATGACCCGCGCCGACGAGGGCTGGTGGCGGCTGGACCCGGAACACCAGCACCTGGTGCGCGAGGGCGTTGACTACGGCTACCGGCTCAATGGGGAGGACGCCATCATCCCCGCGCCCCGCTCCCGCTGGCAGCCCGACGGGGTGCACGGCCTGTCCCGGCTCTACGACCCCGCCAGCTACGACTGGCAGGATCAGGACTGGACCGGGCGACAGCTGGCCGGCGCCATCATCTACGAGCTGCACATCGGCACCTTCACCCCCGAGGGCACCCTGACCGCGGCCATCGACAAGCTGGACCACCTGGTGGAGCTGGGGATTGACCTGGTGGAACTGATGCCGGTCAATGCCTTCAACGGCGAGCACGGCTGGGGCTACGACGGGGTGGGTTGGTACGCCGTGCACCACGCCTACGGTGGCCCGCGGGCCTACCAGGAATTCGTCGACGCCTGCCACGCCCGCGGCCTGGGTGTGATCCAGGACGTCGTCTACAACCACCTGGGGCCCAGCGGGAACTACCTGCCGCTGTTCGGCCCCTTCCTCGACGAGTCGGTGCAGTCTCCGTGGGGGAGCGCCATCAACCTGGCCGGCGAGGACTCCGACGAGGTGCGCCGCTTCATCATCGACAATGTGCTGATGTGGCTGCAGGACTACCACGTCGACGGCCTGCGGCTGGATGCGGTGCACGCCCTGATCGACACCCGCGCCATCCACATCCTGGAGGAGATGGCCGTTGAGGTGAATGCCCTGAGCACCTTCCTCAACCGGCCGCTGTGCCTGATTGCCGAGTCCGACCTGAACGACCCCCGGCTGATCACCCCCCGGGAGGCCGGCGGCTACGGCCTGGATGCGCAGTGGAGCGACGACTTCCACCACGCCCTGCTGGCGAACCTGACCGGCGACGACTCCGGCTACTACGCGGACTTCGCGGAGCTGGAGGCCCTGGCCAAGGTGATGGAGACCGGCTTCTTCCACGACGGCACGAAGTCCAGCTTCCGCGGCCGGCGGCACGGACGTCGGCTGGACACGCCCACCATCCCCACCTGGCGGCTGGTGGTCTGCAGTGACAACCATGACCAGATCGGCAACCGCGCCGACGGTGGCCGGCTGGCCACCCGGGAGACCCCGCGGCAGTTGCAGATTGCGGCGCTGATCACGCTGCTCAGCGCCTACACCCCGATGATCTTCATGGGGGAGGAGTGGGCCGCCAGCACGCCCTTCATGTTCTTCAGCTCCCACCCGGAACCGGAGCTGGCCGAGGCGGTCAGCAAGGGCCGGCTGGAGGAGTTCAGCAAGATGGACTGGGATGTGTCCACCATCGTCGACCCGCAGGATCCGGCCGCCTTCGAGCGCTCCAAGCTCAACTGGGACGAGCTGGCCGAGGACGCCCATGCGGAGATCCTGGCCACCTACCGCGATGCGATCGCCCTGCGCCGCACCTACCCGGACCTGACCGACCCGCGCTTCGAGTGGGTCAGCGCCCGGTTCGATCCGGAGGGCCACTGGTTTGCCCTGGAGCGGGGCGAGACCATGACCATCGCGGTGAACTTTGACCTGGATCCGGCGGAGATCGATCTGGAGGGGCCCTCGGGGGTGCTGCTGCGGATCGGCGACGTCCAGGTCACCGATGAGAAGTTGCTGCTCGGTCCGCAGGCCGCGGCGGTGCTGCACCTTGCCAAGGACGCCCTGCCGGGCCGCTCCTGACGTCGTTTTGACCCATCCCGTTTCGGCGGGGTAGGCTAAATCGCTGTTGCGCATTGGAGTGTCTAGGTGTGAGTTGATCGCCGACGCCACGCGCTGCCGAACCTGTTCACGAATCTAACGGAAGATGGTCTGCGACCCGTGTCTACGTACAGCCCGAAGCCTGGGGACATCACCAGGAATTGGCATGTGATTGATGCCGAGAATGTCGTCCTCGGACGCCTCGCGGTGACTGCCGCCACCCTGCTGCGCGGCAAGCACAAGGCCACGTACGCCCCCCACGTCGATGGTGGTGACTTCGTCGTCATCATCAACGCCTCCAAGATCGCCCTGACCGGCCAGAAGCGCACCAAGTCCATGCGCTACCGCCACTCGGGCCGTCCCGGTGGCCTGACCAAGACCCCGATCGGCGAGATGCTGGACAAGGATCCGCGCAAGGCCGTCGAGCTGGCCGTGTGGGGCATGCTGCCGAAGAACAAGCTGAGCCGTCAGCTGATGAGCAAGCTCAAGGTCTACGCCGGCCCCGAGCACCCCCACGCCGCGCAGAAGCCGCAGGTGTACGAGATCACCCAGATCGCCCAGTGACGATCGACCACGCGAATCAAGGAATCAAAGTGTCTGAGACCGTAGAGCTTGACGAGAACCTCGAGACCGAGGTCGCCCCGTTCACCGACGAGAATGATCGTGAGATCGCCTACCGCACGGATTCGAACCCGGCTCCCGCGACCAACCCGTCGGGTCGCGCCGCGGTGATCGCCGCTGGTGGCGGCACCGGCCGGCGCAAGGAGGCCGTCGCCCGCGTTCGCCTGGTTCCCGGAACCGGCAAGTTCTCCATCAATGGCGGCCGCAGCATCGAGGAGTACTTCCCGAACAAGGTGCACCAGCAGCTGGTCAACGAGCCCTTCGTGACCGCTGGCGTCACCGAGGCCTATGACGTGATTGCCCGGATCAATGGCGGTGGCATCACCGGCCAGGCCGGTGCGCTGCGCCTGGGCATTGCCCGCGCCCTGAACGCCATCGACGAAGAGGCCAGCCGCCCCGCCCTGAAGAAGGCCGGTCTGCTGACCCGCGACGCGCGGATCAAGGAGCGCAAGAAGGCCGGTCTCAAGAAGGCCCGCAAGGCTCCGCAGTACAGCAAGCGCTGATTCCGGCCGGCGGCCACTGGCCGTCGCGGATTCCACAAGAACCGTCACCCTCCGGGGTGGCGGTTTTTGTGTTTCCCGCTCCGTGTGTGGTGCCGATGCGCCCGGCAACCAGCCGGTAGGGTTGCGTTCCATGGCTCGACTTTTTGGCACCGACGGTGTGCGCGGACTGGCAAACAAGGACCTCACGGCCGAACTGGCCCTGGACCTCTCGGTGGGCGCTGCCCACGTCCTGGGGGAGGCCGGCGTCTTCGACGGCAAGCGGCCCACCGCCCTGGTGGGGCGCGACACCCGCGCCTCCGGTGAATTCCTGGAGGCGGCCGTCGTGGCGGGCCTGGCCAGCGCCGGCGTCGACGTGGTGCGGGTGGGCGTGGTGCCCACCCCCGGCGTCGCCTTCCTGGTGAATGAGCGCAATGCGGACCTGGGCGTGATGCTGTCCGCCTCCCACAACCCGATGCCCGACAATGGCATCAAGTTCTTCTCCCGCGGTGGCGTGAAGCTGGACGACCTGCTGGAGGACGCCATCGAGGAGCGAATGGGCGAGGAGTGGGACCGTCCCACCGGCGCCGCCGTCGGCCGGGTCACCGAGGACCCGGGGGCGATCGAGGCCTATGTGGCCCATCTGGTTTCCAGCCTGGGCGCGGATTCCAGCCTGCAGGGGCTGAAGGTGGTGCTGGACTGCGCCAACGGGGCCTCGTCGATGACGGCGGTGGCGGCCTTCGAGACCCAGGGCGCCGAGGTGGTGGCCATCCACAACACCCCCGACGGCGAGAACATCAACGAGGCCTGCGGCTCCACCCACATGGGTGACCTGCAGGCCAAGGTGGTCGAGGTGGGGGCCGACCTGGGCCTGGCCTTCGACGGCGACGCCGACCGCTGCCTCGCCTGCGACGCTGAGGGCACCCTGATTGATGGTGACCAGATCCTGGCGATCCTGGCGCTGGCCCTCAAGGAGGACGGCAAGCTGCACATCGACACCGTCGTGGCCACCATCATGAGCAACCTGGGCTTCGTCAACGCCATGAAGGCCAACGGCATCCACGTCGACTCCACCAAGGTGGGCGACCGCTATGTGCTGGAGAGCATGAATGCCAATGGTTTCGCGCTGGGTGGCGAGCAGTCCGGCCACGTGATCATGAGTGAGTTCGCCACCACCGGCGACGGGGTGCTCACCGGCCTCCACCTGGCGGCCCGCATGGTGCGCACCGGCAAGAGCCTCAAGGAGTTGGGCGAGGTGATGACCCGCCTGCCGCAGGTGATGATCAACGTCAAGGGCGTCGACAAGCTGCGTGCCGGCATCGACCCCACCATCCAGGCCGCCGTCAGTAAGGCCAACAAGGAACTCGGCGACACCGGTCGCGTCGTGCTCCGCCCCTCGGGCACCGAGCCGGTCGTCCGCGTGATGGTGGAGGCCGCCACGACGGAGAAGGCGCAGGAGGTCTGCGAGGAGCTGGCGGCGATCGTCAAGGAGCGCGTCAGCCTGTAGACACGGAGGGCTCCGCCCCGTGAACCCCGACCATGGTTGGGATTGTGCCCGGCCATCCACTGTTTGGGTGGCCGGGTCTCCTGTGTCGGCACCTCGCGCCGGTTGATGCACCGTGCGACGGGTGTGCGGGTCGCCAGGTGCACCTGCTGGCGCACCGTGCCGGATCCGGCGCGCCTGCCCGGAACAGACAGAGGAGAGCGAAGCGACTCGATGCACGGGTGGTGAGCGGAGGCGGAGCCGAAGCGAACCCGTGTGTTCAGAGCTTGCGGATCCGCACGCACTCCACGGCGTGGTCTGCGCCCTTGCGCAGGATCACCGTGGCCCGAGGCCGGGTGGGGGCGACGTTCAGCCGCAGGTTGGGGCCGTTGATCTCGTCCCAGACCTTGTGGGCGAAGTCGATCGCCTCCGGCTCGGACATCGTCGCGTAGCGCTTGAAGAAGCTGCGCGGGTCGCTGAAGGCGGTCTTGCGCAGTTGCAGGAAGCGGTCCAGGTACCAGGTCTGGATGTCGTGTTCCGCGGCGTCGACATAGACGCTGAAGTCGAAGAAGTCGCTCAGCGCCAGCCCGGTTGTGCCATTGCTGCGCACTCGGGCGGGTTGCAGCACGTTCAGCCCCTCGACGATCAGGATGTCGGGGCGGCGCACCACCTCCACCTCATCGGTCACGTCGTAGATCATGTGTGAGTAGACGGGCGCATGCACCTCGGGGGCGCCGGACTTCACGTCGACCACGAAGCGTTGCAGCGCCCGCCGGTCATAGCTCTCCGGGAAACCCTTGCGGTCCAGGATCCCGCGTCGCTCCAGCTCGGCATTGGGGTAGAGGAAGCCGTCGGTGGTGATCAGCTCCACCTTGGGCCGGCCGGGGGAGCGGGAGAGCAGTTCCTTGAGCAGCCGGGCGGTGGTGGACTTGCCGACGGCCACCGAACCGGCCACGCCGATCACGAAGGGGGTGCGGCGCACGTCCAGCCCCAGGAAGGCATTGCTGGCCCGGTAGAGGTGGCCGGTGTGGCGCATGTGCAGATGGATCAGCTGGGTGAGCGGCAGGTAGACCGCCTCCACCTCCTCCCGGCTGGTGGGGTCGCCCAGGCCGCGCAGCCGCGCCAGGGTGGCCTCGTCCAGGTCGATGTCGGTGTGGTCGGCCAGCTCAGACCAGCTCTTGCGGTCCAGCTCGACGTAGGGGCCTGCCGGGTTCTCCTCTGAACCAGGGGCGGCCGCCAACTTTTCGCTCATGATCTTGCGCCAATCGGTGTGCGGCGCCTCCTCATTGGCTACATTCTCAATGTCGGTATGTTCGTGTCCAACACATCGGCCGCGCGTCCAGCATGCGGCGCCGGTTCGACAAGGGCTGACGGGGTGTCATTCGCAAAACGCTCAATCGTTTTGTACACTTCTTGCCATGTGTGGAATTGTGGGATATATCGGGCCGCGTAGCGCCCAGGACGTTGTCATCGAGGGGCTTCGCCGCCTTGAGTACCGCGGTTACGACTCGGCAGGCGTTGCCGTCGAGGCCGACGGCAAGATCGAGGCTCGCAAGAAGTCGGGCAAGATCACCAATCTGGATGCCGAGATCGCCGCGAGCCCGCTGCCGGCCAGCAATCACGGCATCGGGCACACCCGTTGGGCCACCCACGGTGGCCCCACCGACCAGAATGCCCACCCGCACGTGAGCCAGTCCGGCCGGGTTGCGCTGGTGCACAACGGCATCATCGAGAACTTCGCCGAGCTGCGCAGCGAGCTCGAGGCCCAGGGCGTCACCTTCAAGTCCGAGACCGACACCGAGGCCGCCGCCCAGCTGCTGGGCAAGCTGGTGGACGAGGGCGCCAGCATCACCGACGCCATCCACCAGGTTGCCAACCGCCTGGAGGGCGCCTTCACCCTGGTCGCCATCGACGCCCAGGACCAGGACCGCGTGGTTGCCGCCCGTCGTAACAGCCCGCTGGTGGTGGGCGTCGGCGAGGGGGAGCACTTCCTCGGTTCCGACGTCGCCGCCTTCCTGGAGTTCACCCGCGACGCCGTCGAGCTGGGCCAGGACCAGGTGGTCGTGATCACCAAGGACTCCTACGAGGTCACCAACTTCGACGGCAGCCCCGCCACCGAGGTCAAGCCCTACCACGTCGACTGGGACATCACCGCCGCCGAGAAGGGTGGCTTCGACTGGTTCATGCGCAAGGAGATCTACGAGCAGCCGCAGGCCGTTGCCGACACCCTGCTGGGCCGCTATGACGCCGACGGCCAGCTGACCCTGGACGAGATCCGCATCTCGCCCGAGGAGCTGCGTCGGATCAACAAGATCGTGATTGTCGCCTGTGGCACCGCGTACCACGCCGGCCTGGTGGCCAAGTACGCCATCGAGCACTGGACCCGCATCCCCTGCGAGGTCGACATCGCCAGCGAGTTCCGTTACCGCGACCCGATCATCGACCCCAACACCCTGGTGGTCACCATCAGCCAGTCCGGCGAGACCGCCGACACCCTGATGGCCATCCGCCACGCCCGCGAGCAGCACGCCAAGGTGATTGCCATCTGCAATGTCAACGGCGCCACCATCCCGCGTGAGTCCGACGCCGTGATCTACACCCACGCCGGCCCCGAGCGCGGCGTCGCCTCCACCAAGGGATACCTGACCCAGGTGGTTGCCTGCTACCTGCTGGGCCTCTACCTGGCCCAGGTGCGCGGCATGAAGTATGGCGACGAGATCAAGGCCATCACCGACGAGCTGCAGAAGATGCCCGCCGCGATCCAGTCGATGCTGGACAACGACCAGCAGATCCTGGACCTGTCCAAGGACCTGATGGATGACCGGTCCTTCTTCTTCCTGGGCCGTCACGTGGGCTACCCGTCGGCGCTGGAGGGTGCGCTGAAGCTCAAGGAGATTGCCTACAAGCACGCCGAGGGCTTCCCGGCCGGCGAGCTGAAGCACGGCTCCATCGCCCTGATCGAGCAGGACATCCCGGTCTTCGTGATGGTCCCGCCGCAGGGCCGCGACCAGCTGCACGACAAGGTGGTCTCCAACATCCAGGAAGTGCGCGCCCGCGGCGCCAAGACCATCGTGCTGGTGGAGGAAGGCGACGACTCCGTCAACCCCTACGCCGACGTGATCATCCGCCACCCCAAGGCGTCCACCCTGCTGCAGCCGCTGCTGGCCATCGTGCCGCTGCAGCTGTTCGCCTGCGAGGTGGCCACCCTACTGGGCAATGACGTCGACCAGCCCCGCAACCTGGCCAAGTCCGTCACGGTTGAATGAGTTGAGGGGGGCGACCCCCTCAAACTCCCCCGAGCACTCGCGCGCCTCGGCACTCGCAGGCTCGTGCCTGCGCTCGCGGGCGGACATGAGTTTCGGGGGGCGACCCCCTCAAACTCCTCAGCGCAGCGCCCCCACCGGTTCTCCGGTGGGGGCGCTGCTGTCCCGGCCTCCAGGCCACGGGCGGGCACCGGTTCAGGCGCGTCGCGTGGTCACGATCACGTCGTCGTCCCAGCCGATGGCTCCGGGGTCCCCGCCAGTGACCAGCAGCCAGATCCACAGCGGGAGGAAGGCCACCCCGAGGAAACGCAGGCTTCCACGGAAGGCGCCCACCACCCTTCCATCACGGGTCCGGCGGGACTTCACCCGCATCAGGAGCTGCCCGGGGCTGAAGCCCCGCCCATAGAGCGCTCCCAGCAGAATGGCCCCCGCGGGATAGGACAGCGCGGCGAAGGCCTGCGCCAACGACGGGTCGAAGCCGGGCCAGACGGACAGGACGGCCCAGACGGTCGGGCACAGCAAGCACACCGCTGCGGCGTCGATGAGCCGGGCCCACCATCGCCTGCTGGCGGGGGCCTCGGGCAGCACCCGTCCTGTGGCACGCACCAAGACCTGCGACGGCGGATGTGATTCAGGCATGGCGAACACCCTAACCACAGGCTGGTTCACGGGTTTGGTAGGGGTGTTCGCGCGGCTGCAGCCACCAGACCGGGACCGCTCCCAGGCCAGTCGATGGATCGCGAATCGCGGGCCTGGGGTCAGGCCAGGGGGGTGGGCTGGCCGGGATCCTCCTCGGGGTCCCCAGCGCCCCCATCGATTCTCCGGTGGGCGTCGTCGTGTGCCGGGTTCGGGTGGGATCGGACGGCCCCCTCCGCAGGGTGCTGCCAAAGTTGGCAGCCTGGTGGACACAGAAAATTATTGGCACGATCCAATCGTCGAAAAGCTGCCAACTTTGGCATGCCCCCCGGTTCCGAAGGGGAGTCGGTCAGGCCCGCTCGCAGGCGACGCTCCGCCAGCCGGCGATGGCCCGACGCGATGTGGGGCCCGCCCGAGCCGTCGACTATGGTCGGGGCGTGGCAATCATCGGAATCGGGGTGGACCTGTGCAGCGTCGAGCGCTGGCAGGCCATGTGCGAACGCCGCCCGGCCATGGTTGCCCGGATCCTGAACCCGGCCGAAGCGGCCGTCTCGGTCACCTCGCAGGCCGCCCGGTGGGCCGCCAAGGAGGCGCTGGCCAAGGCGCTCGGCGCCCCCGTCGGCATGTCCTGGCTGGATTCTGAAGTGGTCCGGGGCGACGACGGCGCCCCCAGCTTCCTGCTGCGTGGAACCGTACTGGCCCGGGCCACCGAACTCGGCGTCACCGACGTCCACCTGTCCATCTCCCACGACGGCGGCCTGGCCACCGCCTTTGTCATTTGCGAGGCACGATGATTCCCATCCACAGCGCCCAGGCGGTCCGCGAGGCGGAGGAGGAGTTCTTCGCCCAGAACCCCGGCGTCGACCTGATGCAGGTGGCCGCGGACGGGGTGGCGGAGGCCGCCCTGCGGATGCTGGGTGACAACATCCCGCACAGCCCGGTGCTGGTGGCCGTCGGCCCCGGCAACAATGGCGGCGACGGGCTGTACGCCGCCGCCCGGCTGGCCACGGCGGGGTGCCGGGTGAGCTTCTGGCTCACCGCCGGTTCCGGGCATGAAGCCGGCCTGGCTGCCGCCCGTTCCGCGGGTTGCCAGGAGCTGGACACGCTGGCCGCCACCCAGGCGCTGGCCGACACCTACCTGGTGATCGACGCCGTGCTGGGAATCGGCGGACGGCCAGGGCTGCCGGACGTGGTGGCCACCTTCGCCGCCGAGGCCGAGGTGCTGGGGATCGAGGTGCTGGCCGTCGACCTGCCGTCGGGTCTGGGCGCCGACCTGGGAACCTTGCCGGAGCAGAGTTTCTGCGCCACCCGCACCATCACCTTCGACGTGCTCAAGCCCTGTCATGTGCTGCAGCCGGCCGCCCGTCGGTGCGGGGTGGTGGAGCGGCACCCGATCGGGCTGCGGGTCGACGCGGAACCCGTGGCCCTGCAGGCCGAGCCCGCCGACATTGCCCGGTTGTGGCCCGTTCCCGGCCCCACCAGCCACAAGTACTCCCGCGGCGTGGTCGGGATCGACACCGGCTCCACCCGCTACCCGGGTGCCGCGGTCCTGGGCACCATCGGCGCCCTGCACGCCGGCACCGGGATGATCCGCTTTGTCGGGCCGGACATCGCCGCCGGGCTGATCCGCTCCCAGCTGCCCAGCGTCACCCAGGGGGAGGGGGGAGTGCAGGCCTGGTTGCTGGGCTCCGGCTGGGGCCAGACCGAGGCCAACCGGGACCGGCTGGCGGGGCGGCTGGCCAGCAACACCCCGGCCGTGATCGACGCCGACGCGCTGCTGGCCCTGCCCGACGCCGTCCCGGCCAACAGCCTGCTCACCCCGCACGCCGGGGAGATGTCCCGGATGCTCGGAGTGAAGCGGGAACAGGTGGAGACCGATCCGCTGTGGTACGGCCGGCAGGCTGCGGAGCGGTGGAATGCCGTCGTGCTGCTCAAGGGCGCCACCCAGTACGTGATCGAACCCGACGGCCGGGTGCGCCTGGCCGTGCCCGGCCCGCACTGGAGCGCCCAGGCCGGGTCGGGTGACGTGCTGGCCGGGATCTGCGCGTCGCTGCTGGCCAGCGGGATGAGCGCCTCCGACGCCGCCCTGCTGGGCTCCTCGGTGCAGGCGATGGCCGCCAAGCGCAAGCGGGGCCCGTGGCCGCCGGACGTGGTCGGCCGCGAGGTGGCCGCCGTGGTGGCGGAGTTCGACCCCTTCTGGTGATTGTGCTGGTCAGACCCCGCGACAGGCTCTGGGCTCGTGGTCACCACTGCGCCGAAGCCAGCCACGATAGCCTAGCTTGTCGAGGCCCCTCGGCCAAGGCCCCTCGACGGGCTCGGGGATCGTGGTTGGGCCTGCGCCCTGGGTCAGCGCAGTGAGTTGGTGAGCCGGGGAATCCGGACGCCCATCTTGATCGCCTCGCGGTAGTGCTCCACCAGCTCGCCGCAGATGTAGGGCCAGGTCCGGTACTCGACGGTCGCCCTGGCGGTGCGGCCAAAGGCCTCGCGCTTGCGGTCGTCGCCCACCAGGTCCAGCACGTACCCGCGCAACTGGTCCAGCCGGCCCGGCTCGTAGAGCCAGCCATTGTGGGAGGGCTGCACCAGGTCGATCGGTCCGCCGCGGCGGGGGGCGATCACCGGCAGCCCGCTGGCCCCGGCCTCCTGGATGGTCTGGCCGAAGGTCTCCAGCTCCCCGGTGTGCACGAACAGGTCGAAACTGGCCAGGCAGCGGGGCAGCTCGTCGCCGCCCTTCATGCCCAGGAAGACGGCGTCGGGCAGCTTCTGCTCCAGCTCGGCCCGGCTGGGGCCGTCGCCGATGATCACCAGCTTGATGCCGGGGATGTCGGCGATGGCCGCCAGGTCCTGCACCCGCTTCTCGGCGGCCAGCCGGCCCATGTAGCCCACGATCCGCTCGCCATTGGGGGCCCACTGGCGGCGCAGGTCCTCGTCGCGCTTGGCCGGGTGGAAGCGTACGGAATCCACGCCGCGCGCCCAGATCCCGACCCGCGGGATGCCCTGGCTCATCAACTGGTCCCGGGCATAGGTGGAGGGGGCGAAGTTCAAGGTCGCCAGGGAGTGGGCCTGCTTCAGCCGGTACCAGAAGACCGGCTCCAGCGCCGGGAAGCCGTACTGGGCGGCGTAGGTGGCGATCTCGGTCTGGTAGATCGCCACGCTGGGGACGTTCAGCTTGGCGGCGCTCAGGGCCGCCTTGTAGCCGATGGCGAAGGGGGCGGCCAGGTGCACCACGTCGGGCTTGAAGTCGGCCAGGGTTCGCTCGATCATGAACCGCGGCGCGGTGTTCACCCGCACGTCGGAATAGCCGGGCAGGCCGACGCTGGACAGCGTGACCACCGGGAAACCGGCGTACTGCTTGGGGACCCGGCCGGCGTCAGCGGGGGCCAACACAAGCGCCTCGTGACCATTGGCCTGCAGGTGCTCCAACATCCGGAGCACCGAATTGGTGACCCCATTGACCTGGGGGAGGAAGGATTCTGCCGCAAAAGCAACTCTCACATTTTCGATGGTAGACCCGCGGCAACGGTCGGCTCGCCATGCCGGGGGAACGCCGGGCTGAACACTTCGAAACAAATCTGAACGCCGCGCAACGAATCTGAACAGCAGGCATCCGGGCCGCGACCAACCCTGGGTTGCCGGCCTCGGGGCAGCCCAGTAACCCTGCCACCACAAGCGATGTCACCTCAGCGGCCCCACAGGGACAATTCGTCGGGCAGGCGGATCACTGGTAGAGTCGACGACGCGTTGGGCAATTCGTCGGTGAGGATCGACGGCAGTTGGCCCACGATGCGAATCAGTTGCAGCTTGGATGAGGCGACCAATTCGCCCGCAAGCGCCTGATGCCAACCATGGCTTCGAGTGCCATGTGCCGCCGCCCATCAATTTGCGATCACAGAACGTGCATGTTGGTGCGCCGCGGTTCTACCGCCCGCCGCAAGTCCGCGGGCCGTTGCTGAACCAGCCGCGAAGGCTGCCCCGATGGGCGTGCTGCGCCCAGAAGTGAGTACCACCATGCCCCGTCCCACCCCGCATGGCCGCAAGGCCGCCAAGACCCCCGGATTCAAGCCCGCCAAGAAGGGCCCCAAGAGCTTCAAGGCCGACGGCACCGCGAAGAATCGCTGGAGTGCAGAGAAGCGCGAGGCCTATGGCAAGAACCCCCGCAAGCCGTGGGAGCCCCGCAAGAAGTTCGACGACGACCGTCCCTCCCGTGACGACCGCGGTTTCCGTTCCGGTGACCGGGACCAGCGCGGCGGCCGCGACGGCGGCTACGAGCGCCGCGACGACTACCGCAGCGACGCCCCCCGTCGCTCCGACTCCAAGGGCCGCAACTTTGCCGCCGTCGAGCCCCGCGAGGGTGGCTTCGGTGGCCGTGCGCCCCGCAGCTATGACAACCGCGGCACCGACAGCCGGGACAGCCGCGGCTACGGCAACCGCGATTCGCGTTCCTACAACCGCGATGACCGGTTCAACCGCGACGACCGCGGCGGCTTCAAGCGCAATGACCGCGGCTTCGGTCGGGATGATCGGCGCGACGACCGTCGCGATGACCGCGGCGAGCGGCGCTCCTTCAACCGGGATGACCGGTTCGAGGATCGCGGCCCCCGCAAGGAGTACCGCCCCGCGCGCAACGTCGACCCCGCGCCCCGCCCCAAGTGGGAGCCCCGCGCCGAGCGCAAGCCGTGGGACCGTCCCGAGCGCCCGCACCGTGATGACCGGGCGCGCTTCCAGCGCGACGATCGTCCCCGTCGCAACTACCAGGGCGGGGACCAGCTGCCGGCCGACGAGCGCACCTGGCGCGACGAGAAGCCGCGGCAGGACCGGCCGTCCTACCAGGACCGGCCCGTTCGCAGCGAGCGCCCGAGCTTCAACCGGGAGGATCGCCCGGCCCGCAGCTTCAACCGGGAGGACCGGGGTGAGCGTCGTGACTTCCGTCGGGATGACCGCGGCTCGCGCGGTGGCTACGAGCGTCGCGACGACCGCGGCGGGCGCCGCGACTTCGAGCGCGAGGACCGCCCGTCGAACGAGAATCTGGACCAGATGAGCTGGGAGGCCACTGACCTGGGCGAGGTGGATGACTCCGCGGTGGTGGAGACCGAGGGCTTCGCCGCCCTGGGCGTGCCGACCAAGCTGGTTGCTGCGCTGGACAAGCAGGGGATCACCAGCCCCTTCCCGATCCAGTCCGCGACCATCCCCGACGCGATCGCCGGGCGCGACGTGCTGGGCCGCGGCCAGACCGGCTCCGGCAAGACGCTGGGCTTCGGCCTGCCGATGCTGACCCGGATCTCCCAGGCGGAGTCCACCGGCGGCGCCCCCCGCGGCCTGGTGCTGGTGCCCACCCGGGAGCTCGCGCTGCAGTGCGCCGACGTGCTGGCCCCGCTGGCCAAGACCCTGCGGCTGGACCTCACCCTGATTGCCGGCGGCATGGGCTACGGCCCGCAGCTGCGCGCCTTCGATCGCGGCGTGGACATCGTCGTGGCCACCCCCGGCCGGCTGATCGACCTGCTGGAGCAGGGCGCGGTGGACCTCTCCCAGGTGCTGGTCACCGTGCTGGACGAGGCCGACCACATGGCCGACCTGGGCTTCATGCCCGCCGTCACCACCCTGATGGACACCGTCCCGGCCGACGGCCAGCGGCTGCTGTTCTCCGCGACGCTGGACGGCGCCGTGGACAAGATCGTGAAGAAGTACCTGCACGACCCGATCACCCACGAGGTGGACTCGGACCGCGCGTCGGTCACCACGATGGAGCACTACCTGCTGCACGTGCCGCCGCACGAGAAGAACGCCATCACGGCCGAGATCGTCAACCGCGAGGGCCGCACCGTGGTCTTTGCCCGCACCCAGATGGGCGCCACCCGGATTGCCTCCCAGCTGCGCGAGGCCGGCGTGATGGCCGGTGCGCTGCACGGCGGCCTGACCCAGGGTGCCCGCACCCGGATCCTGGCGGCCTTCAAGGAGGGCACCGTGCCCGTCCTGGTGGCCACCGACGTCGCCGCCCGCGGCATCCACGTCGACGACGTGACCCTGGTGCTGGAGGTGGACCCGCCGATGAACTCCAAGGACTACCTGCACCGTGCCGGGCGCACCGCCCGCGCCGGAACCAAGGGCGTCGTGGCCTCCATCTGCCTGCCGCACCAGCGTCGCTCCATGCTGCGCCTGCTGGGCGGTGCCGGTGTGAAGGCCGAGCAGGTCACCACCCATCCCGGGGAGGAGCAGCTGGCGGCCATCACCGGCGCGCGTCCCGTCGACGGGATGCCGATCGAGGAGGCCGACTTCGAGCGGCTGATCGCCCCCAAGCGCGGCGGTGGCCGTGGCCCCCGCCAGGGCGGCCGGGGTGGCTTCGGTGGCGGTGGCCGGGGTGGCTACCGCGGTCAGGGCGGTGGCCGTCGCTTCGGCGACCGCGACCGGGACCGTGGCGGCCGTGGCTTCGACCGGGACCGTGGCGGCAACGACGGCTGGCGCCGCGAGCGCTGAGCAGAACAAACCAGCCCGCCCGGCGGCTCCTCCACACGAGGGCCCCGGGCGGGCGCGGTGCTCGGGATTGCAAGCATCCCGGGTGGCGGTGGATTCGGGTGGCACGAACTAGAGTGGGATGACGTGACTGATTCTGAACAGGTTGACCTGCGCCTGGCCGAGGCGGACGACGCCCCGGCGATGCTGGAGGTCATCCACCAGGCCTTCGGCGCGCGCCCGGCGGTAGACCCGCCCGCGGCGGCGCTCTCGGACACCGTCGACGACGTACTGACCCGGTTGGCGGCCGCGCCCGGCGTGATCGCCGAGGTGGACGGCCGGATGGTGGGCTGCCTGCACACCTCCCTGGACGGGGAGGTTGGCGGGCTGCACCGGGTCAGCGTGCTGCCCGGACAGCGCACCCATGGCGTCGCCTCCACGATGGTCCGCGGCGCCGGTGAGGTGCTGCTGGAGCTCGGCGCGAAGCGGCTGGAACTGCTGTGCCGCAAGGAATTTCCCCAGACCTGCCAGTGGTGGCAGAGTCACGGGTTCCGGGTGCTGCGGGAGACCCCGCTGGGCCAGATCCTGGGGATCGACCTGCCGGCGCGGGTGGAGGCCGCCACGGGCGAGCAGATGCAGGAGCTGGGCCGGCGCCTGGCCGGTCTGCTGCGGGCCGGGGACGTCGTGGTCGCCTCCGGTGACCTGGGCGCCGGCAAGACCACCCTGACCCAGGGCATCGGTGCCGGGCTGGACGTCGACGGGCCGGTGATCTCACCCACCTTCGTGCTCAGCCGGGTGCACCACAACCGGGGTGCGGGGCCGGACCTGGTACATGTCGACGCCTACCGGCTGGGTTCCGAGGCGGAACTCTTTGATCTTGATCTGGACCTGACCCTGCCGGACGCGGTGACTCTGGTGGAGTGGGGCGCCGGTCTGGCCGAGGGCCTCAGCGATTCCGTGCTGCAGATCGACATCCGTCGCAGTCTGGACCCCGACGACGAAACCCGGGTGGTGTACTTCTTCGGCACCGGGGAACGCTGGCAGGGCGTCGACCTGCACCAGTTGGAGAAGGAATGATGAGCACTGACAACGTGGCCTCGACAAGCTCGGCCGACGTCGCAAGCAAGACCACGGACCTCGAGCCGGGCGCGGGGTGGGCGCTGGCAATCGACACCTCCACCGACATCTGCATCGGTCTGGCACACGACGGCCGGATCGTGGCCAGCGACCGGATCGATGACCGTCGCGGCCACGCCGAGAAGCTGATGCCGCTGATCCAAGCCATGTGCGCCCGGATGGGAATCGCCGTCTCCGACATCACCGAGGTGGCCGTCGGGCTGGGGCCCGGCCCCTTCACCGGCCTGCGGGTGGGGATCGTCACCGGCCACACCATCGCCAGCCTGGCCGGCGCGCCCATGCACGGGGTGTGCAGCCTGGACATCGTCGCCAAGCAGTGGTTGACCAGCGACGATGCCCCAGAAGGGGAGTTCGTTGTTGCCTCCGACGCCCGTCGCAAGGAGCTCTACTGGGCCCGCTACGCCGCCGACGGCACCCGGACGGACGGACCGCACGTCAGTGCCCCCGCCGACCTGCCCGCCGGGCTGCCCATCGCCGGGCCCGGCCGCAGTGCCTGCCCGGAGCTCTTCGTCGCCGACGGGCCGGACCGGCTGGACGCCGGGATCCTGGCCACCCGCTGGGCCGAACTGCCCGATGCCGGCAGCGACGCGATGTACCTGCGAAAGCCCGACGCGGTGGCTCCCACCACCCGCAAGTCCACCCTGCTCAGCAGCAGCGGTGCCCGGCTCAGTCTGAAGCCGCTGCAGCCCCGGACGGCGGAGCGGTGATGATCTTCGGGGCGGCCCGGGAGGAAGACGTCGAGGCCATCATGGAGATGGAGCACGGCTGCTTCCACACCTGGGAGCGTTGGGGGCGGCAGTCCTGGCTGGACGAGATGGCCGCCGACGACCGGTTCGTGATCACCGCCCGGGACGCCGAGGACCGGGTGATGGGTGCGGCCACCTTCCAGTGCGTCGCCGATGATGCGGACCTGCACCGGATCATGGTGGCCCGGGAACGCCGCGGCGAGGGCACGGCCAAGCAGATGATGCGCGCCGGGATGGCCTGGGCGCAGTCGATCGGCGCTCGCCGGATGCTGTTGGAGGTCCGGGAGGACAATGAGGCCGCGATCAGCCTCTACGACGGCTTCGGCTTCGCGCCGCTTGCCCGTCGTGAGAACTACTACGGGCAGGGAGTGCACGCCATCGTGATGGCGGCGCCGCTGGCCCCGGAGCGCCCCGAGCGCCTGAGTGATGATGGGTTGGACTGATGACTGAACCGCTGATCCTGGGGATCGAGTCTTCCTGCGACGAGACCGGCGTCGGCATCGTGCGCGGCAACGAGCTGTTGGCCAATGAGGTGGCCAGCTCCGTGGAACAGCACGTCCGCTTCGGCGGCGTGGTGCCGGAGGTCGCCTCCCGGGCACATCTGGAGGCCATGGTGCCCGCGCTGGAGCGGGCACTGGCCGCCGCCGACGTCGACCCGTCCGAGCTGGACGGCATTGCCGTCACGGCCGGGCCGGGCCTGATGGGTGCGCTGGTGGTGGGCCTGGCCTCGGCCAAGGCGCTGGCCGCCTGGACCAACAAGCCGCTCTACGGGCTGAACCACCTGGCCGGGCATGTGGCCGTCGACCTGCTGGACCACGGCACGCTGCCCACGCCGGCGGGTGCGCTGCTGGTCTCTGGCGGCCACACGGAGCTGCTGGTGGTCAATGACATCGCCACCGACATCGTGCAGGTCGGTGGGACCATCGACGACGCCGCGGGGGAGGCCTACGACAAGGTGGCCCGCGTGCTGGGCCTGCCGTATCCCGGTGGTCCGGTGATCGACAAGGCTGCCCAGGACGGTGACCCGAAGGCCATCCGCTTCCCTCGCGGTCTGACCACCCGGAAGGACCTGGAGAAGCACCGCTTCGACTACTCCTTCTCCGGGTTGAAGACCGCCGTGTCGCGGTGGGTGGAGACCCGCGAGCGCGACGGGCTGGACGTGCCGCTGAACGACGTGGCCGCATCCTTCCAGGAGGCGGTTTGTGACGTGCTCACTGCGAAGGCCGTCGACCTGTGTCAGCACCACGGGCTGAAGCACTTCCTGATCGGTGGCGGCGTCGCGGCCAATTCCCGGTTGCGTGGCCTGCTGGAGGAGCGGATGAGCGCCGCCGGCGTGGAGCTTCGTCGTCCCCGCCCGGGCCTGTGCACGGACAATGGTGCGATGATCGCGGTGCTCGGCTCCGAGGTGATCAAGGCCGGCGGCAAGCCGTCGAGCATGGACATCGGCGCCAACTCCGGCCTGCCGATCTCCACGATCCTGGTCTGATCTCAACCCCCGATGGAATCCCTGCGGCTGCGCTTCGACGACGTCGCGGCCGGGCAATGCCGACGCTGGGAGGATGCGGCTGGGCCTGGCCTATTGCCGGGTGACCAGCGCGGATGTCTGGCGCGGGCTGAAGACCACCCACCGCCCGGTGCTGGACGAGACGCGACGGAGCTGGCCGGACGCTCCGCACGGTAGCCGCCGCAACCGGAGGCTCAGCGGTGGGCCAGCCAGCGGAAGAAGAGCAGGGCGCCCGGGCCCCACAGCGGGCTGAAGCCCAGCACCCACCACCAGAAGGTGGGGACCATGATCGGGTTTTGACCTGTGCGCGGATCGATGGTTCGGTCGCGGACCTGCCGGACTATTCCCACGGTGCAGGCCAGCAACAGGAGCAGGCAGACCAGCCACAGGCTCCACGCCGGGACCCTAGCCGCGTGGGCGTTCCAGTCCCGGAGCCAGGTGTTGATGGAACTCCATACCATGAAGGCCACCAACCAACCGACGACCCCCTGCCAGCGTTCGCGCTGGATGCTTCGTTGCATGATGACCATCGCCAGGACGAGGACCAGTGAGACGGGTACTGCCAGCAGGCTTCCCCAGTTGACGTCGACTGATCGTGGCAAGGGCACCCAGGGGATACCGGCCACCATGTTCAGGCCGATGCCTCCCAGCCAGACCGCACCGATGATGCCGAAGAGCGGGCCCCAGCGGCGGGGTGAACCGGTCAGGGAACGGGCATAGTCCACGGGGTCCCCGAAGGCGACGGCGGGATTGGTGTGAGATTCGGCGCAGTGCGACTCCACCGTCGCCCAGGCCTCGCCGATGGTGCGCCCCGAGGCACCGCGATAGCGCATCTCGTCGCCGAAGATGTTCTTCCAGTGCTCGACGTCCATCGGGTCCGTCGAGGTCCAGACCGTGCCCTTCTTCGTGGTCATCTCAGTTCCCTTCTGTTGGGCAGATGAAGTCGTGGGTGAGGCGGCTGAACCGGCTCCAGCGGGCCGACTCCTGAGCCAGATAGGTCTGGCCGTCGGGGGTGAGGCGGAAGTACTTGCGGCCGGGGCCGCGGGAGCCCACCTGCCACTTGGTCTCCACCCGGCCCGCCTCCTCCAGCCGGGCGAGCAGCGGGTAGAGAGTGCCGCCCTTGACGGTGCCCAGCCCGATCTCCTCCAGTCGGGTCGCAATGGCGTAGCCATAGGTGGGCCCGTCGGACAGGATGCGCAGCACGGACAGCTCCAGCACTCCGCGCAGCCATTCGGTGGGCCATCCCTCGTCCATGGAGTAGACAGTACGCCAATCTAGTCAGGCGCGCTACCCAATTTTGGTGACGATGTACCGGGGGAGCCACGGGGCACCCGCTGGAGCGGTTGCAGGGGACCCTCCGGGGTGCACTGTGGGGAGCGGACCCGGTGGAGCTGCGCGGTTGGTGCAGCGGATCTGATGATGCCGTGGAGGGGGCGGGGAAGGAACAGGGAGGCAATGGACGCGGGGTGGGCTTCCCTCAAAGGTCGTAACCGAAATCCCCCCGCGCGCCCGACGCGAACCGGCCCCCACAAGGGCAAGGATGAAGCCGTGAACACGTCCAAGACCCGCACCCCCTGGCATCGACGGCTTCCCGGTGTCGGCTGGGCGGCCATCATCGCCACCCTCTACAGCCTGCTCACGCTGGCGGCGAGCGCGTGGAGTTCCGGCTTCCCGGGCCCTGTGACGGCCGAAGGTCTGGTGAAGCCCGCAGTGGTGGCCCTGGTGGTGCTGGCCGCCTTCCTGCTGCTGGTCCGGTGGCCAGTGGCTGCCTTCTGTGTGGTGGCGGCGGCCATCTTCCAGCTCCGCTTCCTGCCGAACCTGTGGGGTTATGGGGTGGAGATGTTGCTGATCCCGGCGGGCTACCACCTTGGCCGACGCACCCGGCCCCGCACCGCGGCGCTGCTGGCCCTGGCCGCGACGGTGGTCGGGATGGCGGCCTCGGCGGTGCAGTTCCGGCATGACCTGCTGGGAAGCTCTGTGGAGGGCGCGCCGCCGGTGTCGGAGAACGTGCACTACACGGCGGCGGTGATGCTGGGTTTCCTGACCGGCCACATCACATCGGTGCTGCTGCCGGTGCTGGGCGGGATGATCGTGCGCAAGCAGGTGGCGCAGGCGGAGCTGATCGAGCGGCGGGCAGCCGAGGAGCGCGCCGCGCATGACGCCGCCACCGTCGCGGCGTTGCGGGCGGACCGGGAGCGGATGGCGCGGGAACTGCATGATCTGGCTGCGCACCACTCCACCGCGGCCGTGATCAACGCCAAGGCCGCGCGCAAGCTGGGCGCCAGCGATCCGGCGCGGGTTCCTGAGCTGATGGATGAGGTGGTCGTCGAGACCCAGGCCGCGCAGACCAGCCTGCGTCAGATGGTCCGGGTGCTGCATGACCCGGATGATGCCGTTCCCTTCCAGCCCCAGCCGACGCTGGCGGAGATCCCGGCCGCCGTCGCTCATGCCCGACGGGTGAACTCCGACGTCGTGCTGGAGATGGACCTGCCCGAGGATCTGGCCGTTGCGGAGTCCACCGCGCTGGCGGCGTGGCGGATCGTGCAGGAGTCGCTGACCAATGCCCACCGCTACGCCCCGGGGGCGCCGCTCACCGTCCGGGTGGAGCGGGACGACGACCTGCTGGTGGTGGAGGTGGTCAACGGCCGAAGCAGCCAACTGGTGGACGATGCCGGGTTGGGAATGGGCCAGGGGATCGCGGGAATGAGGCAACGCGCCGAGCTGCTGGGCGGCTTCCTGGAGGCCGGTCCGCACGGCCGGGGCTGGCGGGTGCTGGCCGAGTTGCCGCTGCAGCCGGACGTGGATGAGGCGGATCCGCAGTGGCATCAACCGGTGGGAGGGGCGCGATGATCCGGGTGTTGATTGCCGACGACCAGCCCGTGGTGCGCCGTGGGCTGGCGCTCTTCCTGACCGACGAGCCGGACCTGGAGGTGGTGGGGCGGGCCGCCAGTGGGCCGGAGGCGGTGCGTCTGGCCATCGAGCGGGACGTCGATGTGGTGCTGATGGATGTCCGGATGCCCGGCGGCGACGGGATCACCGCCACCCGGGAGCTGACGGCGCGGGCCGATTCGCCGGCCGTCGTGGTGGTCGCCACCTTTGATCTCGACGAGTACCTGTTCGGTGCCGTGGAGGCTGGGGCCAGCGGCTTCATCCTCAAGGACTGTGATCCCGACGAGCTGGTGGCCGCGGTCCGGGCGGCGGCCGGGGGAGAGGCGATGGTCTCCCCGCGGATGACCCGACGGGTGCTGGATGAGTTCACCCGTCGCCGCCCACAGCCAACCGTCGAGGCTGATCTGCTCAGTGCTCGGGAGGTGGAGTTGGTGGAGGCCCTGTGCGAGGGGTTGAGCAATGCGGAGCTCGCCAACCGGCTCTGCATCGAGGTGAGCACCGTGAAGACCCACCTGGGCCGGATCTGTACCCGGCTGGGGCTGCGCGATCGGGTGCAGCTGGTGGTCTGGGCCTATCGGCACGGTTTCGGGGCGTGACGCGTCGCCACGGTGCAGAGCCCCAGGGCCAGACCAGCTGCAAGCATCGGCGCCGGTGTCAGTCCGCCCGACTATGCTGCGGCCCATAGATGCTTAGGGGATGCGATGGACCCCAATCGTTTGGGCAACTTGGCCGTGATCTGGGTGGTCATCATGGTGATCTTCAGCCCCAGCTTCCGCAAGGAGTACCCGGAGCTGGTGCAGCTGACCGTGATCGGGTTGATCATGTTCACGCCCCTGATCCTCTTCCTCGGGTACTTCTTCGTGCCCGGCTTCATCGAGCTGCTGTTCTGGGGCTCATGAGTTACGTCGCGACGGGAGTGCCAGCGTCGAAGAGTTCGGCGATCTCCGGGTGTCCTGCCCGGTAGCCCGCCAGCAACTGGCGCCCCAGCACCGGGGAGTCCACCAGTGGGTGGGTGCTGAAACCCTCCCAGGCCGCATCCCAATCCCGGTTCAATGCCGCGGTCAGGATGCACCGCTCCGCCGCCCGTACCTGACTGATCAAGCCCAGCTGTCCCAGCGTCGGAGCAGAGACCGGCCGGGGGTGCACCCCGGACCCGTCGGCGACGCACGGCACCTCCAGCACCATGTCCCCGGGCAGCGCAGCCACCACCCGTCCGGCAACCGCGGAATCATTGCCCACGTTGAGGATCATCGGTTCGGGTCGGTCCAGGGCAATCGCGGTCATCAGCCGCAGCGCCACCTCCTGGTAGCCGCCGCCGGCAATGTCCTCCTCCCGCCGTTCCTCCTCGCGGGATTCGGCCATGTAGGTGGCCTCCCGCTCGTGCAGGGCGTCGCGCCAGGCGGTCAGCGGGGAGGCACAGCAGGCGGCCTCACGGTAGAAGTCGCCCTGCTGCGCCAGCAGGAATTCGCCCCGGGTCTGTGCCGACGAGGTGATCCGTCGCACCGCCTCGGCGGTGTGCCGGTAGTAGAACAGGTACTCATTGGGCAGGCAACCACCCTGCCGGACCCAGTCCAGACCCAGTAGCCGGGCCTCCTCGATCTGTTCCAGCAGGGCGTCGTCGGCCATCAGCTCCGGCAGCCGGTCGGACCCATCGGCGCGCACCGCCCGTAGCCAACCGAGGTGGTTGATCCCCAGATAGTCGTAGTCCAGCCGGTCCTGCGGGATGCCCAGCGCGCGGGCCACCCGCTTGACCAGGCCGATCGGGGTGTCGCAGATGCCCACCACCCGATCGCCCAGCACGTGCCGCATGGCCTCGGTGACGATCCCGGCCGGGTTGGTGAAGTTGATCACCCACGCCTGGGGCGCCACGTCGGTGATCACCCGGGCAATCCGGGTCATCTCCGGGATGGTGCGCAGCGCATAGGCCAGCCCGCCCGGCCCGACGGTCTCCTGACCCAGCAGGCCCAGGTCCAGGGCCACCCGCTCATCGACGGTGCGGGCCCGGGTGCCGCCCACCCGGATGGCGCAGAAGACGAAGTCGGCACCGGTCAGGGCGTCGGTCAGCTCGGTGGTGGCGCGCACCCTGGTCCGGGCGCCGGGAATGGTCTGGGCCAGGCCCTGCACCACCCCCTCGATCACGGCCAGGCGCTGCGGGTCCACGTCGTGGATCACCACCTCGTCCACCACCAGACCCGTCGCGCCGCGGGCCACCGCCTCGTAGACCAGGGGAGTGCGGAAACCCCCGCCGCCGAGAATGCTCAGTTTCATGACCGGACCTCCGGGAATGGGATGGGCAGCCACCACTAAACCACCTTGGCCGGCAGCGCGAGGCGGTCATCAGCAGACCCGCACCCGATGCGCGGCCCGACGGCCCGGTGGGCTGGGCATGATGGGTGCCAACAGGTGGCGACGTTGAGGGGAGCCAGGGCAATGGACAGCGAAAACCGGGGAACCGCCGCGGCAAACCACGCGGAGACCGCCCCGGGGCAGGCCCGGCATTGGGACCCGTTGGCGGATCAACGCACCCCGCAGGATCCGCCGTTGGATGTCCTGCTGTCCGGCACCGTCTTCTATGACCTGATCTTCACCGGGATCGAGCGGATGCCCCGGCCCGGGGAGGAGATCTGGACCCAGGGGATGGGCTCCTGCCCCGGCGGGATCGCCAATCTGGCCGTGGCCTCCGCGCGGCTGGGGATGCGCACCGGGTTGGTGGCCGGCTTCGGTGACGACGCCTATGCCCAGTGGCTGTGGCACACCCTGGCGGACCAGGAACACATCGACCTGTCCGCCTCCACCCGGTTCCGCAACTTCCACACCGCGATCACCGTCTCGGTCTCCGTCGACGGGGACCGCGCCATGATCACCCACGGACATGACCTGCCCACCGGCCTGGTGCAGCCGATCCTGGCCGCACCCGCCGCCCGGGCTGCGGTGCTGGATCTGGCCGGCGACGGCGGCTGGTGCTCCGCGCTGGCCGCCCGTGGCACCCGGATCTTCGCCGACATCGGCTTCGACGAGACCGATCGCTGGGACCCGGGCGATCTGGCGCCGCTGGCCAACTGCCACGCCTTCACCCCCAATGCCGTCGAGGCGATGCAGTACACCCGCACGGACTCTCCTGACCGAGCGGTGCGGGCCCTGGCGGAATTGGTTCCGCTGGCGATCGTCACCGACGGGGTCAGCGGCAGCTATGCCATTGACCAGTCGACGGGGGAGGAGGCCTACTGTCCGGCCGTCCCGGTCAAGGCCACCGACCCCACCGGCGCCGGCGACGTCTTCGCCGCCGCCTCGGTCCTGGGGGTGTTGGCCGGCTGGCCGCTGGAGCACCGGCTGCGGTTCGCGTCGTTGTGCTCCGCGTTGGCGGTGCAGCAGTTCGGTGGATCGCTGGCCGCGCCCGGCTGGGGTGACCTGGCCGACTGGTGGCACACCGTCACCGGCCGCGCCGACGACGGGGACCTGCGGTCGGCCTACATCCGGGACCAGTACGGCTTTCTGGGTGACATCATCCCCAACTGCCCGGTGCAGGGCGTACGTCGGGCCCAGGCCACCTTCGCGATGTCCTCCGACGCCGGAGACCACTGAGCTGGCCCGTTGCCGGCGGGAGACCCCACAGCGCCCACGAGGTGTTGCTCAAATTGGCAACTTATTGGGGTTTTGAACGAGTCAAAACGATTTCTGTGTCAGCCTGGCTGCCAACTTGGGCGGTACTAGGCTGCGGGGCATGGCCCTTACCCCGATCATGACCACGCTCGGCTTCGTCCTGCACCCGGACGGGGAGCGGGTGCTGATGGTGCATCGCACCGCACGTCCGGGCGATGAGCAGCTGGGCAAGTACAACGGGCTGGGCGGGAAGCTGGAGCGCGACGAGGACGTCGTGGAATGCCTGCGACGAGAGCTTCGGGAGGAGGCCCGGATCGAGGCAACCGGGCTGCGGCTACGGGGGACGGTGAGCTGGCCCGGCTTCGGCCGCAACGGGGAAGACCACTTCGGCTTCATCTTCGTCGTCGACGCCTTCACCGGTGAGGTGCCCGAACACAATGAGGAGGGCGAGCTCAGCTGGGAGAGGATCGACCAGCTGGACCAACTCCCGATGTGGGAGGGGGACCGGCACTTCCTGCCGCTGGTCTTCGACGAGTCAGTGCACCAGTTCCACGGTGTGCTGCCCTATGCCGACGGCCGCCCCACCGGCTGGAGCGTGAGCACGCTGTGAGCCTGCTGCACACCCCCGAGGGTGCCGCGGCGCTGACCGCGGCGATGGCGGAGCAGGATCCGGACTCGCTCGCGGCCGCCACCCGGTTGCGCCGCGGGCATCCTGCGGAGCTGGCCGCCGAGGCCCTCACCCAGGCGGCGCTGCGTCGCAAGGCCCGCACCAAGTTTGGCGACGACGCGGCCCGGTTGTTCTTCACCCCCGACGCCCTGGAGCAGGCCACCCGGCCGGCCGTCGCGGCCTGGCGGGCGGAGCGGCTGCGGGCCGCGGGGATCAGGCGCGTGATCGATCTGGGCTGTGGCATTGGAGCAGACTCCATCGCCTGCCTGCACGCCGGGATCGACGTCGTCGCGGTGGAGCTGGACCCGACGACGGCCGAGCACGCCCGGGCAAACCTGGCCGCGGCGGCTGAGCCACACAACCCAAGCACGGCGGCCGAGCTTGTCGAGGCGCGGGCGGAGGTGATCCAGGGCGACGCAGTCGCTCTGGCCCCCGAATTGCTGGCCGGTGCGGGCCCCGAGACCTGCGTCTTCATCGACCCGGCGCGGCGTACCGAGGGTGGCCGCACCTGGAAGGTGGAGGCCTTCACCCCGCCCTGGGATTTCGTGCTCTCCCTGCTGGACGGGCCGCACTCGACGGTGGTCAAGCTCGGGCCCGGGGTGCCCAAGCAACTGCTCCCGGATGACGTGGAGGCGCTGTGGGTGGCCGTCGGCAATGACGTCGTGGAGTGTTCGCTGTGGCGCACCCCCGACGCGCGCCCGGTGCATGGGGCGGTGCTGCTGCAACCCTTCGACAGGCTCGGGGATCGTGCGGCGGGCAGGCGGATCGACGCCATGGCCCACGAGCCGCTGCCCGTGGGTCCCGTCGGCCGCTATCTGGTGGAACCCCATGGCGCGGTGATCCGGGCTGGGGCGTTGGACCAGATCGGTCCCGAGACCTGGTTGCTGGACCCACAGGTGGCCTACCTGTCCACGAACCATCCGGTTACCAGCCCCTTCGCCACCTGCTTCGAGGTGCTGGAAGACCTGGACTTCAACCCCAAGCTGCTCAAGGCCTGGGTTCGGGAGCATCGTGTCGGCACCCTGGAGATCAAGAAGCGGGCCATCGACGTGGACCCAGCCGAGCTGCGCAAGAAGCTGCAGCCCAAGGGCCCCAACAGCGCCACGCTGGTGTTGGCCCGCACGCCCGACGGGGCCCGGGCCCTCGTCGTGGCCCGGCTGGTCAGCGCTCGATCCCAGACTTGCTAGCACTCGGCTTGAAGGAGTGCCAGCGTCGGTATAACTTGGTTCTTGGCACTCGCCAGTGGTGAGTGCCAACAGCCGTCGGCGGCACCCGCGACGACGCCCCGGCTGCTCCACATGACCTTGAAGATCGACGCCGAATGATCGGCGCTACTAGTCAGAAAGGGGTTTGACGTGGCAACCACGATCAAGCCGCTCGAGGACCGCGTCCTCGTCCAGCCGCTGGAAGCAGAGCAGACCACCGCCTCGGGCCTGGTGATCCCGGACACCGCCAAGGAGAAGCCGCAGGAGGGCAAGGTCATTGCCACCGGCCCCGGCCGCTTCGACGACAAGGGCGAGCGCGTCCCGATGGACGTCGCCGAAGGTGACGTCGTCGTGTTCAGCAAGTACGGCGGCACCGAGGTCAAGTACGACGGCCAGGAGTACCTGCTCCTGAACGCCCGCGACATCCTCGCGATCGTCCAGAAGTGACCTGCGTCGCGGCAAGGGGGACGACCCCCTTGGGCCCCCGCGACACTCGCGCGCACCGCTGCTCGCAGGCTCGCAGCTGCGCTCGTGAGACGAAGTAGTGATCATTACCGCGCCCGCCGGTCCCCTCGGGGCGGCGGGCGCGGCTCTCACACCCCACGTCGGCCGAGCCTGTCGAGGCCCCGTGTCCACTCTTTCCACCAGGAGTATTGAATGCCCAAGATTCTGCAGTTCGACGAGGAGGCCCGCCGCTCCCTGGAGCGTGGTGTCGACGTCCTCGCCAACACCGTCAAGGTGACCCTCGGCCCCAAGGGCCGCTACGTCGTGCTCGACAAGAAGTGGGGCGCCCCCACCATCACCAACGACGGCGTGACCGTCGCCCGTGACGTGGAGCTGGACGACCCGTACGAGAACCTCGGCGCCCAGCTGGCCAAGGAGGTGGCCACCAAGACCAATGACGTCGCCGGTGATGGCACCACCACCGCCACGGTGCTGGCCCAGGCCCTGGTGCACGAGGGCCTCAAGGCCGTCGCCTCCGGCTCCAATCCCGTCGGCCTCAAGCGCGGCATCGAGCAGGCCGTCGCCGCCGTCGAGGACGAGCTGAAGAAGGTCGCCAAGCCGATCGAGACCACCGAGGACATGGCGGCCGTGGCCACCATCAGCTCCCGCGACGAGGTGATCGGCAAGCTGATCGCCGACGCCTTCGACAAGGTGGGCAAGGACGGCGTGATCACCGTCGACGAGTCCCAGACCTTCGGCACCGAGCTGGAGTTCACCGAGGGCATGCAGTTCGACAAGGGCTACCTGTCCCCGTACATGGTCACCGACGCCGACCGGATGGAGGCCGTCCTGGACGACCCCTACATCCTGATCCACTCCGGCAAGATCAGCTCCATGAATGACCTGCTTCCCCTGCTGGAGAAGGTCATCGGCGCCAAGGGCACCCTGTTCATCGTGGCCGAGGACGTCGACGGCGAGGCCCTGTCCACCCTGGTGGTGAACAAGATCCGCGGCACCTTCACCAGCGTCGCCGTCAAGGCCCCGGCCTTCGGCGATCGTCGCAAGGCCATGCTGGAGGACATCGCCATCCTCACCGGCGGCCAGGTGGTTGCCCCCGAGGTCGGCCTTAAGCTGGACCAAGTTGGCCTGGAGGTGCTGGGCCGCGCCCGCCGCGTCGTGGTCAGCAAGGACAACACCACCATCGTCGACGGTGCCGGTGAGTCCGACGAGGTGCAGGCGCGCGTCGCGCAGCTGCACGCCGAGATCAGCCGCTCCGACTCCGACTGGGACCGCGAGAAGCTGCAGGAGCGGGTTGCCAAGCTGGCCGGCGGCGTGTGCGTGATCCGGGTTGGCGCCGCCACCGAGGTGGAGCTGAAGGAGACCAAGCACCGGATCGAGGACGCCGTTTCGGCTACTCGCGCGGCCATCGAGGAGGGCATCGTCGCCGGTGGCGGCTCCGCCCTGGTGCACGCCGCCCGCGTGCTGGAGGACGGCCTGGGTCTGGAGGGCGACGAGAAGGTCGGCGTCCAGATCGTCAAGAAGGCCGTCGTCGAGCCGCTGCGCTGGATTGCCGAGAATGGTGGCGAGCCCGGCTACGTGATCGTCTCCAAGGTGGCCGAGCTGGAGCCCGGCAATGGCTACAACGGCAAGACCGGCGAGTACGTGAACCTGGTGGAGGCCGGCGTGATCGACCCGGTCAAGGTCACCCGCTCCGCCTTGGCCAATGCCGCCTCCATCGCGGCCCTGCTGCTCACCACCGAGACCCTGGTGGTGGACAAGCCGGAGGAGTCCGACGAGGACGCCCACCAGCACTGAGCACGACGCCGGTCGCCTGACCGGTGAGCTTGCTCGCAGGCCCTCGCCCCTTGTGGGGCGGGGGCCTGCGGCGTGTTGTGGCCTCCCGCGAAAATTGTCGGGGGCATGGCCTAGCATGTGGACTGGCGAAGAACTCCACCCTGCCTGAAGGGTCCGTGTGTTGGCGCACCGGTCACCGGGTGTACCCAACCAATCCCGCCTGCGGTGCTGGACCCGGGGGGAGTAGTGGATCGTTCAAGCCTCGGTACCAGCGGCGCTGCGGCGCCCGACGAAAGAGACCCTATGTCCACTCCCGCGGCCCCCTCGGCGGCCAAGCAGGCCCAGGCGCACGTCCAGCGCTTCGGCACCTTCCTCTCGGGCATGATCATGCCCAACATCGGCGCCCTGATTGCGTGGGGTCTGATCACTGCCCTGTTCATCGAGGTCGGCTGGCTCCCCATCCTGTTCCGCAACATCGGCTCCGGCGTCGTGCCCGACTGGGTTGGCGCCATCGGCGGCTGGGGTACGCACATGGTCGACGGCAAGGAGGTCAAGTGGGACGGCCTGGTCGGCCCGTCGATCTCCTACCTGCTGCCCCTGCTGATCGGCTACATGGGTGGCCGGATGGTCTACGACGACAAGGTGCGCGGCGGCGTCCTGGGCGCCATCGCCACCATGGGTGTCATCGTCGGCGTGCCGTCCAGCCCGATGTTCCTGGGCGCCATGATCATGGGCCCGCTGGGCGGCTGGACCATGAAGAAGCTCGACGCGCTGTGGGAGGGCAAGATCAGGCCCGGCTTCGAGATGCTGGTCAACAACTTCTCCGCCGGCATCTGGGGCATGATCGTCGCCATCTTCGGCTTCTTCGCGGTCAGCCCCGTGGTCCACAAGGTGATCGAGCTGCTCGGCAAGGGCGTGGACGCCCTGGTCAGCCACAACGCCCTGCCGGTGGCCAGCGTCATCATCGAGCCCGCCAAGGTGCTCTTCCTGAACAACGCCATCAACCACGGCGTGCTCACCCCGCTGGGCACCGAGCAGGTGAGCCAGGCGGGCAAGTCCATCCTGCTGATGCTGGAGTCCAACCCCGGCCCCGGCCTGGGCATCCTGCTGGCCTACATGCTGTTCGGCAAGGGCATGAGCAAGGCCTCGGCCCCCGGCGCCGCGATCATCCACTTCCTCGGCGGCATCCACGAGATCTACTTCCCCTACATCCTGATGAAGCCGGCCCTGCTGCTGGCCACCATCGCCGGCGGTGCCTCCGGCGTCGCCATCAACCAGCTCTTCAAGACCGGTCTGGTCGGCCCCGCCGCGCCCGGCTCGATCTTCGCCTACATGATGATGGCCGCCCCCGGTGACCTGGTGAAGATCCTGCTGGCCATCCTGGTCTCGGCCGCAGTCACCTTCGCCGTGGCCATGCCGATCCTCAAGATGGACAAGTCCGATGGTGACCTGTCCAAGGCCACCGCAGACATGGAGGCCATGAAGGGCAAGAAGTCCTCGGTGGCCGGCAACCTCGTCGCCGCCCCCAAGGGCGAGATCAAGAACATCGTCTTCGCCTGCGACGCCGGCATGGGGTCCTCGGCCATGGGTGCCTCGGTGCTGCGCAACAAGGTGAAGGAGGCCGGCTTCGGTGACGTCAAGGTCACCAATGAGGCCATCGCCAATCTGAAGGATGTCTACGACATCGTCGTCACCCAGGAAACCCTGGCTCCCCGGGCCATCCCGAAGGTGCCCAGCGCCACCGTGCTGACCGTCGACAACTTCATGAACTCGCCGCGCTACGACGAGGTGGTGGAGATGATCCGCACCCAGCGCTCCGGCTCCGCCGCGCCCGCTGCCCCCGTCGCCGCGACCGCACCGGTGGCCGCGGCCGCCCCGGCCCGGGCCGCCGTCGAGGAAGATGCTCCCGCCAATGGCGTCCTGGCCACCGAGAGCATCCAGCTGGGTGCCCACGCCGTGGACAAGGGCGACGCCATCACTCAGGCCGGCCGGCTGCTGGTCAACCGCGGCGCGGTGGGGGAGGCCTACATCGACGCGATGCATCAGCGCGAGCAGTCGGTGAGCACCTACATGGGCAACTTCCTGGCCATCCCGCACGGCACCAATGAGGCCAAGGAGCACATCTTCAGCTCGGCCATGAGCTTCATCCGGCTGGCCGAGCCGATCGACTGGAATGGCAACCAGGTCAAGTTCGTCGTCGGCATCGCCGGCAAGAACAAGGAGCACCTGCAGATCCTGGGCAAGCTGGCCAAGATCTTCTCCAACAATGAGTCCGTGGCAGCCCTGGAGCAGGCCAACTCGGCCGACGAGGTTGCCGCCATCCTCGGAAAGGTCAATTCCTGATGAGCAAGGCAGTGCACTTCGGTGCCGGCAACATCGGTCGCGGCTTCGTCGGCCTGCTGCTGAACGGGGGCGGCTACCAGCTGACCTTCGCCGACGTCGCCGATGCCCTGATCGAGCAGCTCAAGGCGGCCGAGAGTTACACCGTCCATGAGGTGGGAGACGGCGGCCAGGAGCACGTGATCAGCGGTTTCAGCGCGATCAACTCCAAGACGGAGGGCGACGCCCTGACCGCGGCCATCGCCGAGGCCGACGTGGTCACCTGTGCCGTGGGCCCGAACATCCTCAAGTTCATCGCCCCGGCCATCCGCGCCGGGATCGACGCCCGCCCCGCCGACGCCCCGAAGGTGGCGGTGATGGCCTGTGAGAATGCCATCAACGCCACCGACAACCTCAAGGGCTTCATCCTGGGTGACAACCCCGGCGACGTGGAGACCAAGGCGATCTTCGCCAACACCGCCGTCGACAGGATCGTCCCCAACCAACCCGAGGGCATGGGCCTGGACGTCAACGTGGAGCCCTACTACGAGTGGGCCATCGAGGAGCCGCCCTTCAACGGTGACAAGCCGGAGATTCCCGGCGCCACCTGGGTGGAGAGCCTGGCGCCCTACATCGAGCGCAAGCTGTTCACGGTCAACACCGGCCACGCCGCCACCGCCTACTTCGGCTACGGCGCGGGCATCGAGAAGATCTCCGACGTGCTGGCCCAGCCGGAACTGAAGGACAAGATCTATGCGGTGCTGAGTGAGACCAAGGCGCTGCTGGTGGCCAAGTACGGCTTCGAGCCCGAGGTGCAGGAAGCCTATGTGCAGAAGATCCTCAAGCGCTTCGCCAACCCGGAGCTGCCCGACACGGTGACCCGCGTCGGCCGTTCCCCGCTGCGCAAGCTGTCGCGTCACGAGCGTTTCGTCGGCCCCGCTGCCGAACTCGCCGAGCGCGGGATGGACTCGAAGGGGCTGCAGGCGGCCATGCTCGGCGCCATGCTCTTCGACGTCGCCGAGGATGCCGAAGCCGTGAAGGTTGGCGAGATCATCGCCGGCAATGCGCCCGAGGCCGCGGTCACCGAGCTGACCGGGCTGGATGACTCCCATCCGCTGTTCGTGCAGCTGGTGGAGGTCGCCACCCAGGCCCGGGCCCAGCGCAACACTGACTGACCCCACCCAGCTGGCTGGACCTCACCATCCCGCTGGCTGAGCCTGTCGAAGCCACGGCGGCCGTCCCTTTCGAGGGGCGGCCGTCGTCGTATGTCCCTAGGGGCCAGCCTCCAAGAGCCTTGGCGGGGACCCGGCCGCGGTCCCTGAGCCGGTCGGAGAGGGAGCCCCGTCCCCGAGCGCGGGACGCAGGCCCAACCGCGGCCCTGAGCCTGTCTAGGGGTTGACCTGGTAGGCACGGTTGCGGCGCGTCCAACTGCCCCCGGAGTGCCGGAGCTGGAAGAACTGTCGGTGGCGCCCGATAGGATGGGCCCATTCCCGAGCACGAAGGTGGTAACCGGTGTCCCAGAACGAGGCGTCCAGCATTCCGACCCACGAGCTGACCGGCTCGGGAGTCCCCGACAAGTTCCTTCCCCTGGGGCTGACCTATGACGACGTCCTCCTGCTCCCCGGCGAGACCGATGTCATCCCGTCGGAGGTGGACACCACCGCGCAGCTCACCAAGGGCCTGCAGATCCGCATCCCGCTGATCTCCGCCGCCATGGACACCGTGACCGAGTCCCGGATGGCCATCGCGATGGCCCGTCAGGGCGGCTTGGGCATCCTGCACCGCAACCTGTCGATCGAGGACCAGGCCTACCAGGTGGACCTGGTGAAGCGGACCCAGACGGGCCGCATCACCAACCCGGTCACCATCGGCCCCGAGGCGACCCTGGAGGACCTGGACCACCTGTGTGGCCAGTACCGGATCTCCGGCCTGCCCGTCGTCGACGCCGAGAACCACCTGCTGGGAATCTGCACCAACCGGGACCTGCGCTTCACGCCCGTCGACGAGTGGAGCACCACCCGGGTCAGCGACGTGATGACCAAGGCGCCGCTGTTCACCGGCCGCGACGACATCACCAATGAGGAGGCCACCGCGCTGTTGCGGCAGAACAAGCGCGAGCGGCTGCCCCTGGTGGACGCCGAGAACCGGCTGACCGGGCTGATCACCGTCAAGGACTTCGTGAAGTCCGAGCAGTTCCCCAATGCCAGCAAGGATTCCCAGGGTCGACTGATGGTGGGCGCCGCCGTCGGCTACTTCGGGGACTCGTGGGACCGCGCCACCCGGCTGATCGAGGCCGGCGTCGACGTGCTCGTCGTGGACACCGCCCACGGCCACGCCAAGCTGCTGCTGGACATGATCCGTCGCCTGAAGGCGGACCCGGCCACCCAGCACGTCCAGATCATCGGCGGCAATGTTGCCACCCGCGCCGGTGCGGCTGCGCTGTGCGAGGCGGGGGTCGACGCCGTCAAGGTGGGCGTGGGCCCCGGCTCCATCTGCACCACCCGCGTCGTCGCCGGTGTCGGCGTGCCGCAGGTGACCGCCGTCTACGAGGCCGCCCAGGCCTGCCGCCCGTTGGGCGTCCCGGTGATCGCCGACGGTGGCCTGCAGTACTCCGGTGACATCGCGAAGGCCCTGGTGGCCGGCGCGTCCACCGTGATGGTCGGCTCCCTGCTGGCCGGCTGCGAGGAGAGCCCCGGCGAGACCGTCTTCATCGCCGGAAAGCAGTACAAGCAGTATCGCGGGATGGGTTCGCTGGGCGCCATGAGCAGCCGCGGCAAGAAGTCCTACTCCAAGGATCGCTACTTCCAGGCCGATGTCACCAGCGACGACCAGCTGATTCCCGAGGGCATCGAGGGCAATGTGCTCTACCGCGGCCCCGTCGGCCAGGTGGTCCACCAGCTGGTCGGCGGCCTGCACCAGTCGATGTTCTACGTCGGTGCCCGCAACCTCGACGAGCTGCATGAGCGGGGCCGCTTCGTCCGGATCACCTCCGCCGGGCTGAAGGAATCCCACCCGCACGACGTCGCCAACATCGCTGACGCCCCCAACTACTCGCGCTGACCCGCGTCTAAGGAATCACTTCATGTACGACATCGGACGCAGCAAGCGCGCCACCAAGGCCTTCGCCCTCGACGACATCTCGATGGTGCCCACCCGGCGCACCCGCGGGATGGACATGGTCAACCTGACCTGGAAGATCGACGCCGTCACCTTCGACTTCCCGATCATCGGGGCGCCGATGGACTCGGTGATGAGCCCCGAGACCGTGATCCAGATGGGCAAGCTCGGTGGTCTGGGCGTGCTCAACCTGGAGGGCCTGTGGACCCGGTATGAGGATCCGGAGCCGCTCTTCGATGAGCTGGCCGCCATCGAGGACCGCTACCAGGCCACCCGCTTCATGCAGCAGGTCTACGCCGAGCCGATCAAGGCGGAGCTGATCACCCAGCGGATGCAGCAGATCCGCGAGGCCGGGGTGCCGGTGGCCGGCTCGCTCAGCCCGCAGAACACCCGCGAATTCGCCTCCGTGGTGGAGCAGGCCGGGGTGGACTTCTTCGTGATCCGCGGCACTACGGTCTCCGCCGAGCACGTCTCCAATGTCGACGAGCCGCTCAACCTCAAGGAGTTCATCCGCAAGCTCGAGGTGCCCGTGATCGTCGGCGGGTGCGCCACCTACCAGGCGGCCCTGCACCTGATGCGGGCTGGGGCGGCGGGCGTGCTGGTCGGTTTCGGCGGCGGCGCCGCGCACACCACCCGCGACGTGCTGGGCATCGAGGTGCCGATGGCCTCGGCCATCGCCGACGTCGCCGAGGCTCGTCGGGACTACCTGGACGAGTCGGGCGGCCGCTATGTGAACCTGATTGCCGACGGCTCGGTGGGCCGCTCCGGCGACATCGCCAAGGCCATCGCCTGCGGTGCCGACGCGGTGATGGTCGGCGCCCCGCTGGCCCGCGCCGCCGAGGCCCCTGGCAAGGGGTGGCACTGGGGCGCGGAGGCATGGCACGAGAGCCTGCCCCGCGGCGAGCGGGTGCACTTCGACACCGTCGGCTCCTTCGAGGAGGTCGTCGTTGGCCCGTCGCACATCCCCGACGGCACGATGAACCTGGTCGGAGCCCTGCGCCGGGCGATGGCATCCTGTGGCTACACCGAGGTGAAGGAGTTCCAGCGGATCGAGCTGGTCATCCGGTAGCACGTGCCAGGTTCGGTGGCTCCGGGTCAACAGCCCGTCGCGGCGTTCCCCGGGGCCGGTCCTGCTCTTCGTCGCGGCTAGGTGCCGAGTTGCTTTTCATCCATCTCAGCGCCGCGACGGGCTGCCGAGCCCTCCGCCACCGCGGTTCCTGCCCGCGTTTCGTTGTGGCGTGGGCTTCTGCGACGGGCTCGGGGGCCGCTCCGCGACCCCGTCGCCCGTCGCCCACCACGGTGACGGGTCCTGTCGAGGCGGCCTCGCCTCACGTTGTGGGCGGGGTGCGCGGGCTCGGCGGGCGCCCGTAGGCTGGCGACATGAGCGAGGCGACCGATCCCGAACTGCTCCAGCTGCGTGGCAGCATCGACAATCTTGATGCCGCCCTGGTGCACCTGCTGGCCGAACGCTTCAAGGTGACGCAGCGGGTGGGGGTGTTGAAGGCCACCAAGGGGCTGCCCCCCGCCGACCCGGACCGGGAGAAGCGCCAGATCGAGCGGTTGCGCGCCCTGGCCGAGGACGCACAGCTGGACCCGGAGTTCGCGGAGAAGTTCCTCACCTTCATCGTCACCGAGGTGGTCCGCCACCACGAACAGATCGCCAAGGACCACGCCTGAGCCATTCCGGAGGATCCCCGCCGGCATCCTGCGACTGCCCGCCCGAACTCACCGCCCAAGATCTCGGATGGCGTCCATCTGTTCCCAATGACGCTTCAGCGCGGCGCGTCCGGCGGGGGTGATCTCCTGCATGGTGCGGGGGATCTTTCCCTGGAAGACCTTCGTCACCCGGATCAGGCCCGCCGCCTCCAGCTTGGACAGGTGACTGGACAGGTTGCCCTTGGTCAGGCCCAGGACGGTCTGCAGGAACTGGAAGTCGGCCTCCTTCTGCCCCTCCAGGACGCTCAGGATCCCCAGCCGGGCGGGCTCATGGACGAGCTTGTCGACGGCCAGGTCCGGCGTCGTCGCCTCACCGCTGCTCATCGACGGCCCCCGGTCCCAGGGCACTGACCAGCCGCTGGTGGTCCACCAGGCCAATCACGATCAAGGCGGGCGCCACTGTCCCCATGGAGAACCAGAAGGACGGCTGGTATCCGGTGAGCGGGATGAAGGCACACAGGGTGAGGGCGATGCAGCTGATCCAGTGCCAGATGGTGAGCCCGGTGTTCCGCAGCCCCGCCCACTCACCGGCCAGCATCAGCGGACCCGCCACCAGTGGGGTCCACAGCAGGGGGCCCGGCTTCCACTGGTCGACGCCGCTCGCGATGACCACCGCGAGGATGGCGAGGATGCTGAAGAGGATCGTCACGGCGCTGCGGCTGCGCCTGGAGCGAGCCTTGCCATAGCGCTTCTCGTACCAGGGCAGGCCGATGGCCACACTGAGGCAGCTGCCCACCCCCATCCACATGAAATTGCGGGTGACGGCGGTCAGCAGGATCGAGATGCCCGTGCCCACCGTGATCAGGCCCTGCAACATGTCGTAGTCCTTGCTGACCGCGATCCTGCGTTGCAGGTCGTCGGTGGTGTTCGACGTCGTGCTCATGGCAGCCTCCGTGTTCGCAAACTGGTTTGTACTACAAACCCAATGGAGGACAAACGAGTTTGCAACGCAAACCAGAGGGTCTTCAGGAACTAGCGGACCTCGAAGCTCGTCGCCAGGTCTGCGGTCGAGGAACCGCCCACCCAGACGTCGAAGGTGCTGGACTCCTGTACCCAGTCGCGGGCGGCGGCATTCCAGTAGCGCAGCTCGTCGGGGCCGAGCTCGAAGACCAACTCACGGCTCTCGCCGGCGCCCAGGGTCACTCGCTGGAAGCCCTTGAGCTCGCGCGCCGGCCGCGAGGCGGACCCGTAGCGCTGGTGCAGGTAGAGCTGGGCCACCTCGTCGGCCTCCCGCTGGGAGGTGTTGGTGAGCGTCACCGTCACGGTCGCGGTCTCACCCACGCCCAGCTGGGAGGGCTCCACCCGCAGGTCCGAGTACTCGAAGCTGCCGTAGGACAGGCCGTGGCCGAAGGGGTAGAGCGGTGTCGACGATTCATCCCAGTAGCGCTCATGGGCGTACTCGGGCTGGAAGGTCGTGTAGTGGGAGAGCGTCATCGGCACCTGCCCGACGGTCCGCACCCAGGTGAAGGGCAGGCGGCCGGCGGGGGAGAGGTCGCCCATCAGCGCCGCGGCCACCGCCTCGCCACCGCGGCAGCCGGGGTACCAGGCCTGCAGGATGGCCGGGAGGTGTTCGTCGGGCCAGCGCAGGTCCAACGGGCGGGCGGACATCAGCACGAGCACCACTGGGGTGCCGGTCTCGGCCAGCCGCTGCAACTGCTCCAGCTGGCGTCCGGGCAGGTCCAGGCTGCTCACCGAGGCGCGCTCGCCGGTCTGGTTCTGCCGCTGTCCGGCCACGACGATGGCCACATCAGCACCACGGGCCAGCTCGACGGCCCGCTCGATGGCGGCATCGTCGTCATAGCCCTCGCCGGTGACGGCGGGCTCGGCCTCCATGTCGTCGAACATCGACGGGAAGAGGCGGTCCGGGATGCAGGCGCCGGGGGCGTGCTCGACGGTGACGCCCTCACCCAACCGCTGCCGCAGGCCCTCCAGGACGGTGACCGTCTCCGCCAGGTCGAAGTCGAAGATCCACGGGCCCAGGGTGTCGCGGCGGCTGTCGGCCAGCTGCCCGATCACCGCCACCTTCTTCAGCGACGAGGGATCCAGGGGCAGCAGGCCGTCGTTCTTGAGCAGCACCAGGGACTTCTGGGCGGCCTCGCGCGCCACGTCGCGGTGCTCGGGTGCATTCAACACCGCGTCGGTCTGGTCGGCGTCGGCGTAGGGCTGGTCGAACAGGCCCATCCGGAACTTGGCGGTCAGGATCCGGCGGACGGCCTGGTCCAGCTCGGCCGCGGTGACGGTGCCGTCGGCGATGGCCTGCGGCAGGCGTGAGTAGGCCGGGTCGGTCATGGTCATCTCCATGTCCAGGCCGGCGTGCACAGCCTTGGCGGCGGCATCGGTGAGGTCACGCGCATAGTGCTGGGTGGCCAGGGAGCGCACGGCATTGGCGTCGGAGACGACGAATCCCTCGAAGCCCATCTGGTTGCGCAGCACCTCGGTCAACAGCCAGCGGTTGCCCGACGCCGGTACCCCGTTGAGGTCCATGTAGGCGCTCATGATGTTGGCGGCGCCGGCCTTCACGGCGGCGTGGAAGGGCGGCAGGTAGACATTCCACAGCTCGTTGTCGCTGATGTCGGAATCCTCGTAGTCCCGGCCACCCGTCGCGGCGCCGTAACCGGCCAGGTGCTTCGGGCCGGCCAGGATGTGTGAGCCGTCCAGGCGGCCCTGCTCATCCAGTTCGCCCTGGAAGCCGCGCACCTGGGCCGCGGCCATCGCCCCACCCAGGTAGGGGTCCTCGCCGGCGCCCTCGAACATCCGTCCCCAGCGCGGGTCGCGGGCGATGTCCACCATGGGCGCGAAGGTCCAGTGGATGCCGATGGCGCGCGCCTCTCGTGCCGCCACCTCCTGGCCGCGACGCGCGGTCTCCGGGCAGAAGGAGGCCGCCACGCCCAGCGGCGCCGGCATCACGGTGCGCAGGCCATGGATCACGTCGAAGCCGAACAGCAGTGGGATGCCCAACGGCGACTGCTCGACGGCCAGCTTCTGCAGCCGGTTGGCGGTGACGACGTCGCGCACGAACAGCACGGATCCGGCCCGGCCGTCGATGATGGCCTGCTCCACCTCGTGGACGTCGTTGTCGGCATTGGCCTCGGAGGCCTCGGGATTGCCGAAGTAGAAGAACTGGCTGACCTGGCCGGCCTTCTGCTCCACGCTCATCCTGCTCAGCAGGTCGGTCACCCGCTCGTCGACTGGCAGCTCCGGGTTCCTGAAGGCTTCGTTGCTCACGTCCGGCTCCTTGTTCGAGGCGCGTGCGCGCCATTACCTACCATAAGGTTAGTTTGTTGTCGGCGTGGGGAGAAGGGGGCACCGCCAACTTGGTCCGGACGCGACGAGGGGTCGGCCACCATGATGGTGGCCGACCCCTCGGGGTGAGTCGGTGAGCTCGGTTCACCGGTGACGAGCGGAGGCGGAGCCGCAGCGAGTCGATGTGTCTCAGTTCATCAGGTCCGCGTAGAGCACGGTGGACAGGTAGCGCTCACCGAAGTCCGGCAGCACGACGACGATGGTCTTGCCGGCCATGTCGGCGCGTTCGGCCACCTGCTTGGCTGCCACCAGGGCGGCGCCGGAGGAGATGCCCACCAGCAGGCCCTCATCCTTGGCGGCGCGGCGAGCCATCTCGATGGCGTCCTCGCCCTTGACCGCCACAACCTCGTCCAGGATCTCCCGGTTCAGGATGTCGGGCACGAAGTTGGCGCCCAGGCCCTGGATCTTGTGCGGGCCGGCCTTCCCCTCGGTCAGCAGCGGGCTCTCGGCCGGCTCGACGGCGATCACCTTCACCTCGCCCTTCTGGGACTTGAGGTATTCGCCGGCGCCGGAGACGGTGCCACCGGTGCCGATGCCCGCGACGAAGACGTCGACGCTGCCGTCGGTGTCCTCCCAGACCTCGGGGCCGGTGGTCTTTAGGTGGATCTCCCGGTTGGCCTGGTTGGCGAACTGGCGGGCCAGGATGCCGCCGCGCTCGGCGGCAATCTCCTCGGCCTTGGCCACGGCACCCTTCATGCCGTCGGCCCCCGGGGTGAGCACCAGCTCGGCGCCGTAGGCGCGCAGCAGGGCGCGACGCTCCATGCTCATGGTCTCCGGCATGCACAGCACCACCTGGTAGCCACGGGCGGCGCCCACCATGGCCAGGGCGATGCCGGTGTTGCCACTGGTGCCCTCCACGATGGTGCCACCGGGCTTCAGTTCGCCCGAGGCCTCGGCGGCATCAATGATGGCGACGCCGATCCGATCCTTGACGGAATTGGCCGGGTTGTAGAACTCCAGCTTGGCCAGCACGGTGGCATTGCTGCCAGCCAGCTTGTTGATCTGCACCAGGGGGGTACGGCCGACGACGGCGGTCACGTCTGAGTAGGTCTTCATGTTCGCTGCAACTCAGCCGCTGGAGGATTTGTTCCGGATTCCTCGAAGATTTCAGATAGTGGTCATACCGAGCAGGGGGCTTCGCAGCCGGTATCGCGACGCGCGGTGAGCAGGGTGGTGGCTTTCCCCTAGACTTTGGCCCATGCCAGCAGCCCACGATCTCGTCGTCGTCATCGACTTCGGCGCGCAGTACGCCCAGCTGATCGCCCGTCGCGTGCGAGAAGCCAATGTGTACTCCGAAATCATGCCCCACACCGCCACCGTCGAACAGATCATGGCCAGGCAGCCCGCCGCCATCATCCTGTCCGGTGGGCCGCAGTCGGTCTATGCCGACGGCGCGCCCCAGGTGGATCCCGCGCTGTTCACCGCCGGGGTGCCCGCCTTCGGCATCTGCTACGGCTTCCAGGCGATGGCCAATGCCCTGGGCGGCACGGTTGCCAAGACCGGGCTGAGCGAGTTCGGCCGCACCTCCGTCGCCGTGACCGAGCCCGGATGCCTGCTGGCCCAGCTGCCCAGCACCATGAACATCTGGATGAGCCACGGCGACTCCGTCACCCAGGCTCCCGACGGCTTCACCCCGCTGGCCCGCACCGCCGGAGCCCCCGTCGCCGCATTCGAGAACACCGAGGCCAAGCTGGCCGGCGTGCAGTGGCACCCCGAGGTGCTGCACTCCGAGCAGGGGCAGGCGGTGCTGGAGCGCTTCCTCTTCCAGATCGCTGGGCTCAAGCCCGACTGGACCAGCGACAACATTGTCGACGAGCAGGTGGAGCGAATCCGCCAGCAGGTGGGCGACAAGAAGGTGCTGTGCGCCCTGTCCGGCGGCGTCGACTCGATGGTTGCCGCGGCCATCGTGCAGAAGGCGATCGGTGACCAGTTGACCTGCGTCTATGTTGATCACGGCCTGCAGCGCAAGGGCGAGTCCGACCAGGTGGAGAAGGACTTCGTCGAGATCACCGGCGCCAAGCTCGTCGTCAAGGACGTCAGTGAGCGCTTCCTGGCCAAGCTGGCCGGCGTCACCGACCCGGAGACCAAGCGCAAGACCATCGGCAACGAGTTCATCCGGGTCTTCGAGGACACTGCCCGGGAGATCGCCGACGCCGACGGGATCGACTTCCTGGTGCAGGGCACCCTGTACCCCGACGTCGTCGAGTCCGGTGGGGGAGAGGGTGCCGCCAACATCAAGAGCCACCACAATGTCGGCGGCCTGCCCGACGACATGCAGTTCCAGCTCATCGAGCCGCTGCGCACCCTGTTCAAGGACGAGGTGCGCGCCGCCGGCCTGCAGCTCGGCCTGCCCGAGAAGCTGGTCTACCGGCACCCCTTCCCCGGCCCCGGCCTGGGCATCCGGATCATCGGCGAGGTCACCAAGGAACGGCTGGACATCCTGCGGGAAGCCGACTTCATCGCCCGCGACGAGCTGACCAAGGCCGGCCTGGACCGCTCCATCTGGCAGTTCCCCGTGGTGCTGCTGGCCGACGTGCGCTCCGTCGGGGTGCAGGGCGACGGCCGCACCTACGGGCATCCGATTGTGCTGCGCCCCGTCACCAGCGAGGATGCGATGACCGCCGACTGGGGTCGGCTGCCCTATGAGCTGCTGGAGAAGATGAGCACGCGCATCACCAATGAGGTGCGCGAGGTGAACCGCGTCGTCGTCGACGTCACCAGCAAGCCGCCGGGCACCATCGAGTGGGAGTGAACATTGGGGGCATGCTGCCCCCAAACCCCCTACCGGGGTCGCGAGAGTGCCCGGCCATTCACTGTGTGGGTGGTCGGGCTTCTCCTTTCCTGGTGCTCGCTGCGCTCGCGCTCTTGTCGGTTCCGGGCAGGCGCACCGGCTCCTGCGTCGCCTGCCTGCCCGGGCTGCTCACGCTCGTTCCTCGCGCTCGCAGCACCAGTGAGCCTGGGGGGCATGCTGCCCCCACCCTCTGCCGGGGTTCTGAGAGTGCCCGGCCGTCCATTTCGGTGGGTGGCCGGGTTCTTTCAGTTCGTGAGTCGCTTCGCCCCGTCCTGACTGTTCCGGCCAGGCGCATCGCTCCTTCGTCGCTGTCTGGACGGGCTGCTCACGGTTCGTTCCTCACCGCTCGCAGCGCCCCCTCGACAAGCTCGGGGACCGTGGCGGGGTCAGGCTCGGGGACCGTGGTGAGGTCGGGCTCGGGGACCGTCGTGGGGTGGGGTCAGCAGCGTGAGGTGACCACGGCGGCCGAGCCTGTCGAGGCCTGCCGGCCACCCAGCGTGCGGTGACAACGGCGGCCGAGTTCGGTGGGCTCTCTTACGCGACGGAACCAGGCGGCCGCCCTTCGACAGGCTCACGAAGCGCTTGTCCGAGGGTTGGTCGCTGATCCGGTCCCGCAATGACGAAGTGCCCGCCCCGGGAGGGGCGGGCACTTCGTGGGAAAGGGGGTATCGGATCAGTTGCGGGGGTCGCCCTCGTAGGGGTTGAAGACCTCCTGCGGGCGCTCGGCGCTGGGGGCCTGGGCGCGCTTGGCGTCGTTGCTGGCCTTCCATTCCTTGGCCTGGCCAATCAGGGTGTCGACGCCGGCCTTGTCGGAGCCCTCCTCGGGCATCAGCAGCCACAGCAGCGGGTAGATCCACAGGCTGACGCCGCCGATCAGCACGGCGCCGGCGACGACGACGCGGACGAGGGCGGTGTCGACCTTGAGGTAGCGGGCGATGCCGGAGCAGACACCGGCGATCACGCGGTCGTCGGTGGGGCGGACGAGGTTCGGGATGAGGGCCATGGTCTTGTCTCCTTGGTAGTGGCCGACGGTGGGTGACCCGTCGGCCGGGATGGGCGGTTGCCCGTGGTGCCTTGGTGACTCCCATCCTTCTCCCACAAGGGGGCTTCCGCCATCCGGCATCACCCTGAGAGGGTCCCGACTGTTGCCCCTCATGGGTGTTCTGGGCTGGCGCCCAACGCGCGTGCATGTGAGTCTTGGTATCACGATGAATCAGCCCCAGAGCCCGATGCCGAGCCTGCCCGAGCAGCCGCCCGGGCCGTCGGCGCGCCCGGGCGCAGGCCACCCCGATCTGGCAGCGGAAGCCCCGGCTCCCGTCGCCCAGCCCTCGGCGGTTCCGACGGCGCCCAATGGCCTGCCCGCCACGGTGGCCCGCCCAGACGACGAGCTGGCGCCGCCCCGGGCTCGACGGGTGTCCGAGGGGGCCTGGCTGGGTGGCGTCTGCACCGGCATCGCGCAGCATCTGGGCTGGCCGCTGCTGGTGGTTCGCGGCGGCTTCGTGGTGCTGGGCTCCATGCAGATGCTCGGCGTCTTCCTCTACGGGCTGCTGTGGATGCTGATGCCCTCCCAGCAGGAGGAGTCTGCCCAGAACCCGGAAGCCCCCGGCCTGGAGGCGGCCAAGCGCCAGGACATGCGCCGCCCGGGCAGCGCCATGGTCCGGGCCAAGCGCGACGGCGCCGCCGTGGGGGCCCTGGCGCTGATCGGCGGGGGTACCGTCCTGCTGGCCGAGCGCTTCGGTGCCGGCCCCTCGTCGGCGATCTTCTGGCCGCTGGCCTTCGCTGCCGTCGGCCTGACCATCGTCTGGCGGCAGGCCGACGCCCCCCGCCCGTCGAAGGAGGAGCTGGCCCAGGGCGGTCGGCTGGACCGGCTGCTGCTCGGCCGCGGCTGGGCAGAGGTGGTCCGGATGGTGGTCGGCCTGGGTCTGGTGGGGGTTTCGGTCTCCATGGTGGCCGCCAGTCAGATCGGCGTCGCGCAACTGCCCATCGTTCTCGGATTCTCCGCGCTGATGCTGTTGGGCGTGACCATTGCCGCTGCGCCGTGGATTGCCAAGTGGCGTCGCGCCTCCCAATCCGCCCATGAACGGGCCGTTCTGGAGCAGGCGCGGGCGGACATGGCCGCCCACCTGCATGACTCGGTGCTGCAGACCCTGGCCCTGATCCAGCGCCAGTCCAACGATCCCAAGGCCGTCGCCTCGCTGGCCCGACGCCAGGAGCGGGAGCTGCGCACCTGGCTCTACGGCGAGGTACCGGCCGAGACCACCCTGAAGGCCGCCCTGACCAGGGCCTGCACGGAGATCGAGGACGAGCGCGGGGTGGAGATCGAGCTGGTCTGCGTCGGCGACGTGGACACCGACAGCCGCACCGACGCGGTGGTGCGTGCCGCCCGCGAGGCCATGATGAATGCTGCCAAGCACTCCGGCGCGCCGCGGATCGACGTCTACTGCGAGGTGGAGCCCGGCCTGGTGGAGGTCTTCGTCCGGGACCGTGGGGCGGGTTTCGAGCTGGCGGCCATCGGTGATGACAGGATGGGTGTGAAGCGCTCGATCATCGAGCGGATGGAGCGCCACGGTGGCAGTGCTCGGATCCGGTCGGCGCCCGGCGAGGGCACCGAGGTCCGGCTGGTGATGGAGATCGAAAGGGAACAGTGATGGAGCCAGAACAGCAGAGCATGCTTGGCCAGCAGCCCGAGGGCGCGCAGCCCAACGAGCCGGTGCGTACCGGCCCGTGGCGGGTGGTGCTGGTGGACGACCACGCCATGTTCCGCGCCGGGGTGCGTCACGAGCTGGGAGATTCCACCCGGATCACCATCGTCGGCGAGGGGGAGGATGTGCCCACCGCGGTGCGCAGCATCGCCGAGCACCAGCCCGACGTCGTGCTGCTGGACGTCCACCTGCCCGGTGGTGGCGGCGCCGAGGTGGTCAAGCAGGTGCACGCCCGGCTGCCGCAGATCAAGTTCCTGGCCCTGAGCGTGTCCGACGCCGCCGAGGACGTGATCGGCGTGATCCGGGCCGGGGCTCGCGGCTATGTCACCAAGTCCATCTCCAGCGAGGAACTGCTGGAGGCGATCGACCGGGTGGCCGGCGGCGACGCCGTCTTCTCCCCCCGGCTGGCGGGCTTCGTGCTGGACGCCTTCAGCGGCAGCATCGACGTCGCCAGCGTCGACGAGGACCTGGACCGGCTCAGCCCCCGGGAGCGGGAGGTGCTGAAACTGATCGCCCGTGGCTACGCCTACAAGGAGGTGGCGCGGGAGCTGTTCATCAGCGTCAAGACCGTCGAGACCCACGTCTCCAGCGTGTTGCGCAAGCTGCAGCTCTCCAACCGGCACCAGCTCACCAAGTGGGCCACCGACCGGAAGCTGGTCTGAACCCTTCCGGCTGCTGGTCAGCCGCGACGGCGGGCCACGGCGCCCAACACCAGCCGCAACACGCCCAGGCCGATCAGCACGAAGGGTGCCGCGTCGGTGAGCTGTTTGCGGTCCACCGGGTGCCCGGTGGCCCGCCAGAGCACCAGCCCGGTCAGCAGACAGAGCACCAGCCCCCACCACAGGCCGGCCGCGTCCAGGCGACGTCGCGTCGGGGCCGCCTCACGCATGGCGCACCTGTGCCGCAGCCGCCCGGAGGTCCAGCTCGATCACCAGCCGGGGATTGTCCGGGCGGGACTCCGGCCAACTGCCGGTGCGCTGTCCGTCGGCGGTGAAGGTCTCCCGGCCGCGGGTCACCTCCAGGTCCGCACCCGTGAGGCGGTAGTCGATCCGCACGTCGGCATCATGGGGGAGGACCAGCTTCACGTCGGCCGCGGTGGCCCGGATGGACACCGTGTGGGGCGAGGCGCCGGACAGGTCCAGGCCGGACAGGTCATAGCTGGCCTCGGTGGCCGCCAACTCGATCCGGTTGGTGGGAAGCTGGCTGACCGAGGTCCAGGTGACGTCCCGAGGCTCCACCATGCTCCGGTCGAGCGGTGGGGCGACGGCCGACGCGAAGACCAGCAGGCCGGCCAGCACCGCCAGTCGGGGCCGAGGGAGCCGCAGCAGGGCACAGGACAGCAGCGCCAGGGAGAGGACCGCCAGGGCGGCACCGTGCTGCAACAGGCGGGGATCGGCTCCCGGTAGCCGTTGCATCACGCCCGAAAGGGCCGCCAGCCGGGCGGCGCCAGCGGCCAGGGCCAGCACCAGCAGGCCGAGCAGCAAGGACTTGCGGGGCCGACGGCGGGTCGGCGTCGGCGGGGCCCACTGCTGGTAGGGCGAGGCCTGGGTGTGCGCCGGTGGGCCCATCGGCTGGAAACCGGTCGGGACGAATGGTGGCCCGCCGGCCGTGGCGGCGAGCACCGGTGCCGGTGCCGGTACGGGGGCGGCGGGCGGTGGCGGCGGGAAGGTCGGCGGGGGATAGTTCGGTGGCGGCAGCTGCCGGGTGGGTTCGTGCTGCCCGGGTTCGGGCGGGAGCGGAACGGTGTGCTCCAGGTTGAGCACCTGGGTGTGCTCGATCCGCTCGGTGTGCTCGATCTCCAGCGCCCGGGTGGTCTCATTGTCTGCGGCCGCGGGCTCGATCACCTGGGTGTACTCCAGGTCCGGATCCGGCTCGATCACCTGGGTGTGCGTGAGGTCCGGGTTCTGCTGGATCGTCCGGGTGTGCACCAGGTCCGGGTTCTGCTCGACCACTTGGTTCGGCTCCTCGGCGTGGTGGCCCAGACTGTCCAGCCGATCCGCCCACGCCTGGGTGGCCAGGGCGAACTGGGAGCCGGGCGCGACGGACGGGAAGGCCGGGCTCGGTGCGGTCTGGGCGGTGGGTTCGGCGTCGGAGCGCTGACGTCTGGCCAGGGCAACCATGATCAGCAGCACGATCCCGGGAGCCACGCTCCAGGCCGCCACCGAGCCGAAAAGCAGGGTGCAGGCCAGGCTCACGGCCAGCCCCAGGGTGAGCTGCTGCTGCCGGCTCAGCCCGTCGAGGGGCGGAAACCACTGCTGGGCAAAGCTCTGGCTGCGTCCCTTCTGTGGCAGCACCAGCCAGGCCCAGGCGTAGAGCGCGATCCCGAAGCCCGAGCTGAGCGCCAGGACGACGGCGGCGACTCGTACCAGCAGGGGGTCGACCCGCAGCCGCTGGGCCAGCGCGAAGCACACCCCGGCCAGCAGCGCGTCGTCACGGCTGCGGTACAGGGCCGGGGCATGAGTCTCCATGTGCCCCATGGTGCTGCGGGATTGCCGGTTGCACCATCGGGAATGACCCTGAGATCCCGCCGGTTCCGCCTCGTCGCTCGGGTTTCGTCATGCCGCGACGGATCTATCCGTCGCGGCATGACGAAACCCGAGCGGCCAGGCGGGGGGCGGACGCAGCAGGGCCCCGGCCGAAGCCGGGGCCCTGCTGGATCGTGGTTTGGGGAAGGAAAGGTCAGGTGTCAGACGTGGCTGGACTTGCGCTGGATGAAGCCCCAGATCGCCAGGACGATCAGCGACCCGACGACAGCCATCAGGATGCCGTAGAGGTTGATCGAGGAGACGGACTTGTTGAACAGCGTCGAGCCCAGGAAGCTGCCGACGAAGGCTCCGACAACACCCAGCAGCATGGTGACGATGATGCCACCGCCCTGCTTACCGGGCATGACGAGCTTGGCGAGAGCACCGGCGATGAGGCCGAGGACGAGCGTTGCAATGAATCCCATGGCTACGACGATAGATCAGGGGACTTGAAAAGTCGCGTCATTCCACCCCGGGCGAAAAGAACCCACCCCAAGGGGTGAACAGTGCGGCCCCATGGGCGGCAACGGTAGGCTGAGTAGCGGCTTCGTGCGGTCGGCTGGCAGACATCGACGGCGCCGGGCCCAGCTGTAGCGGATCAGAACAGCGGACGCCAGGGCGCCAGCAGGGCCTCGGTGAACTTGGCCACCCCGGAGCGTCGCTGCCACTCCTCGCGGGTCAGCTCGACGCAGTTGGCCTCATCCACCGCCCAGATCTCCTCCATCCGACGCGCCACGTCGGCGTCCAGGACCTCCGCATTCACCTCGTAGTTGCCGGCCAGACTGAGCCGGTCAAGATTGGCGGTGCCGATGGTGGACCAGTAGCCGTCGATGGTGGCGGTCTTGGCGTGCACCATCGCGCCCTGGTAGAGGAACAGGCGCACGCCATACTTCAGCAGGTCGTCGTAGAAGCCGCGGGAGAGCCAGTCCGCCACCACATGGTTGGACTGGGCGGGAACGATGATCCGCACGTCCACCCCGCGTCGCGCCGCGGAGAACAGGGCGGCGGTCAGGTCGTCGTCGGGAATCAGGTAGGCCTGGGTCAGCCAAATCCGATCCACCGCCCGGTCGATGGCCTCCAGGTACATGTTGCGAATGGGGTAGACCGAGATCTTGGGGGTGTTGCGGTGCACCCGCACCGACGTCTCCCAGGAGCGCACCCCGTGCTGCACCAGCTCATGGTCCGCGTCGCGACGAGCACTCAGGACCCCCACGTGCCGCAGGTTCCAGTAGTCGACGAAGGCATTCTCCACCTCCGCCACGGCCGGGCCCACCAGCCGGGCGTGGGTGTCGCGCCAGCGGTTGGCATAGGTGTCGCCGATGTTGTAGCCGCCGATGTAGGCCACCCGGGAATCAACCACCAGCAGCTTGCGATGGTCCCGGCCGATGCTGCGCGGGGTGGGAATGGGGCTGGCGATGATCGGATGGCTCTGGACCAGCACATTGTCCGGGAAACGGAAAAAGCTGCGCGGCACCACCAGGTTGGCGAATTCGTCATAGACCAGGCACACCTTCACCCCCCGGTCCGCGGCATCGATCAGGGCCTGCTTGAACTCGTGACCAATCTGGTCACCCTTCCAGATGTAGGTCTCGAAGTAGATCGTGCGGGTGGCCGACGCAATGTCGGCCAGCATGTCGCGGTACAGGTCGTCGCCGAAGGTGTACACGGTCACCTCGTCCTTGCCGGCCGTCACCGGCGTCGGGTCCGCGACGGGGAAGCGGTAGGGGCGTCGGTGCCGCCGCTGTACCGCGTCGACGGCCGTCAGCCCGAGCGCCGTGCCCACCTGCGCCGTGAACACGGTGGCCATGGCGCGGACGGCGAGGCGACGAAGATCGGGGCGGTGCATGCCACCACGATAGCCACCCGGACTGGCGGCGCTCCCGGCCTGCCGGGGCGGCCATGTCGGTGGCAGCGAATAGGGTGTACCTGCCATGAGTGACCTGCCGATGCCCGACCTGTTCAGCGCCTTCCAGCCCGAACCCACCCGCCGCCCGCCGGCCCCCCGCCCGGAGCGACCCACCGGAGGTGCACGGCGCCCCGACGTCGAAGAACTCCTGGAAGGGCTGAACCCGCCGCAGCGGCAGGCCGTGCTGCACGCCGGCGGGCCGGTGCTGGTGGTGGCCGGTGCCGGATCCGGCAAGACCCGGGTGCTCACCCGCCGGATCGCCTACCTGGTGGCCGAACGCGACGTGCACCCCGGATCCATCCTGGCCATCACCTTCACCAACAAGGCGGCCGCGGAGATGAAGAGCCGGGTGATCGAGCTGGTCGGCAACCGGGCCAAGCTGATGTGGGTCAGCACCTTCCACTCCGCCTGCGTCCGGATCCTGCGCAGTGACATCGACCGCTTCGGGATGAACAAGAACTTCTCCATCTACGACGACACCGACGCCAAGCGGTTGATGACCCTGGTCACCCGGGAACTGGAGATGGATTCCAAGCGCTTCCCGGTGCGCGCGGTGATGAACTGGGTCAGCAACTGCAAGAACGAGCTGGTGGACCATGAGACCGCCCTGCAGCAGGCGGGCGAGGGCAATGAGCGCCCCTATGCCGAGGCCTATGCGGAATACCAGCGCAGGCTGGTGGCTGCCAATGCCCTGGACTTCGATGACCTGATCATGACCACCGTGCACCTGCTGCAGGCCTTCCCGGACCTCAGGGAGGGCTACCGACGTCGCTTCCGGCAGGTGCTCGTCGACGAGTACCAGGACACCAATCATGCCCAGTACCAGCTGATCCGCCAGCTCTGCGGTGAGCTGGACGACGTCCAGCTCACCGATGGCAGCCCGGTGATGGACCCGCCCGAGCTGATGGTGGTGGGCGACTCCGACCAGTCGATCTACGCCTTCCGCGGCGCCACCATCCGCAACATCCTGGACTTCGAGAGCGACTTCCCCGGCGCTGCCACCATCCTGCTGGAGCAGAACTACCGCTCCACCCAGAACATCCTCAGCGCCGCCAATGCCGTGATCGGCCACAATCCCAACCGGCCGGAGAAGCGGCTGTGGAGTGACCAGGGCGAGGGCGACCTGATCACCGGCTACGTCGCCGACACCGAGCACGACGAGGCCCAGTTCATCGCCACCGAGATCGACAAGCTGGCCGACGCCGGCACGTCCCGCTACGGCGACACCGCGGTCTTCTACCGCACCAATGCGCAGTCCCGGGCCTTCGAGGAGGTCTTCATCCGGGTCGGGTTGCCGTACAAGGTGGTCGGCGGGGTGCGCTTCTACGAGCGTCGGGAGATCCGCGACGCGATCAGCTACCTGCGGGCCATCGCCAATCCGGCCGACGACGTGAGCGTGCGGCGGATCCTGAACGTGCCCAAGCGGGGGATCGGGGACCGGGCCGAGGCCGCGATCGAAGCCCTGGCCACCAGCGAGCGGATCAGTTTCTCCGACGCCCTGGAACGGGCCAGCGAGGCCCCCGGGATCGCCACCCGCAGCTTCAAGCAGATCAAGGCCTTCGCGGAGATGATGGCCAAGCACCGGCAGATGGTGGCCGACGGCCTGCCCGCCGACGAGATCTGCACCTCGATCCTCAAGGAGTCCGGCTACCTGGCCGAGCTGGAACAGTCCACCGATCCCCAGGACGAGACCCGGCTGGAGAATCTCGTCGAGCTGGTGGCGGTGGCCGGCGAGTTCGTGGCCGCGGCGCATGCCGTCGACCTCGGCGAGGGGGTCCCCGGCCTGGCCGAAAGTGACGTGGAGAGTGAGGAGCTGGCCGACGAACTGGTGGCCGGGATGCCCGAGCCTGACGACAGCCTGCCCGCCTTCCTGGAACGGATCGCGCTGGTGGCCGACTCCGACCAGATCCCCGACGACGGTGACGGCGCCGGGGTGGTCACCCTGATGACGCTGCACACCGCCAAGGGGCTGGAATTCGACACCGTCTTCCTCACGGGATTCGAGGACGGCGTCTTCCCGCACATGCGTGCCCTGATGGACCGCAACGAGCTGCAGGAGGAGCGACGGTTGGCCTACGTCGGCATCACCCGGGCCCGCAAACGGCTCTATCTCTCCCGTGCCGCGGTGCGGACCGCGTGGGGTTCACCGGCCTACAACCCGCCCAGCCGCTTCTTCGACGAGATTCCCGCCCACCTGCTGGACTGGCGCCGCACCGGCGCCGCCCTGACCGGCTGGGCCACCACGTCGGCCACCCGGACGGCGCAGGCCCGGCAGGGAACTGGGCGCGGCTACTCCTCCGGCAAGACCCTGGGCGGAGGACCCTCCTTCGGCTCCGGCCAGGTCAAGCCCAAGCGGTTGACCACCGTCGAGGCGGGGGAGCGGGTGCTGCATTCCAGCTTCGGGCTGGGCACCGTGGTCGGCGTCACCGGCAGCGGGGAGACCATGAAGGCCGACGTGGACTTCGGCTCCGCCGGGGTGAAACGCCTGAGCCTGAAGCACGCACCGATGGAAAAGTTGTAGGGCCGCCTGGTTCAGATCCGTGGGCGGCTTGTGTCCAGGCGCCTGTGGGGCTGGCGCGCCCAGTGATGCGAGCGGGCCAACCCCGCGGGATGCAACAAGCCCCGCACCGGAGGTGCGGGGCTTGCTGAGAAGGCTGAGGGCCGTCGGTCACATGTGGACGCCGAGCGTCAACAGGTAGGTAACAGGATTCTTGGCGGAGTAGACATCGCCGGGGGTGGTGCCCGACGGGTAGTACTCGAAGTGCAGGTGCGGGCCGAAGGTACGGCCCTTCATGCCGACGTAGCCGATCACGGTGCCGGCCTTGACCACCTGGCCCGGCTGAACCGTGTACTGGCTCATGTGGGCGTACAGGGTGGAATTGCCGTTGGCGTGGTGCAGCACCAGGGCGCTGTCGCCGGCCCAGCCCTGGCAGCCACCGCAGTTGGTGGCGGCCACACCGTCGGCGACGGCGAGGATCGGGGTGCCGACCGGGGCGGGCAGATCCTGCCCGGTGTGCCAGCGGGACCATGAGCCGTACTGGCCCCAGGAGGCGCCGACGGAGTAGGTGCCGGGGCGCATCGGGGTGGAGCCGCCACCGCCGGTCACGGTGCCAGCGGCGGGAGTGGTGGCGGCCGGGGCGGTCTTGGCGCCCTCGGCCTGCTTCTTCTTCATCTCCGCCTCGGCGGCCTTCTTGGCCTCCGCCTCGGACTTGCCCTGGGCCTTCAGCTTCGCCTCGGCCTTGCGCTTCTCCTCGGCGATCCGGCCGGCCTCGGCCTTGACCTTGGCCATGTCGACGTCGATCTGGTCGCCGCGGTAGTCGGCACCGGCGTCGGTGGCGGTCTTGGTGACCGTCTCGTTCACGTCGGCCAGGGTGCCCTGACGCATGGTGGCGTCCTCATTGGCAACCGCCCGGCTCAGCTCGGTGCGAGCCGCGGTGCGGGAGATGGAGGTGCGGCCGGCGAAGGCGGCCAGCGTGCCCTTGTTCTGGCGCTGCACGGTGTTGGCCTGTGCCACCTGAGACTGGACCTGCTGCTCAATGCTCAGGGCGTCGGGGGCGGCCACGGCGCGCGTGATGTCCTTGGCGTTCTTGTCGGTGGAGACCGCGGAGGTGTCCACCCGATCCGAGCTGGCGGAAGCAGTGGCGACCACGCCGCCGACCGTCAACAGGCTCAGGGTGCTGACCGCGAGGGCCGCCAGGCTGCGCTTCAGCACGCTGGGGGCGGCGTCTTCCTCGGCGGTGTCCAGAACACTGTCGAAGTCGAGTTCGTCGGGGGTCTCCGACACCTCCAGGACGCGCTTGGCGCGCACCTTGCGGAACGGGGTGTGGGACACGGTTCTCCTAAACGGGTGATGACAATTCAGATCCTACGACGCGCCGGGCACTTTGTCGGCTGCGGTCGCAGGGAGCTGCGGGACTTCCCGCAGGTTTCGCGACTAGATGAACCTTAGCATTTCTCAGGAAACCGTCACAATCGATGGCTGTGAGATCTCTCACCATCGTCTCAGCGCGGGCTCAGCGCTGGGTCATCCGCAGGCCGGAGCGCACGGCAATCTGGGTGAACTTGTCCTTGCCCAGGTCATAGGAGGCGCTGGGATTGTTCACCAGGTAGACCACCCGGTGGCCCGCCACCACGACGGCCGTGCGGAAGCGCGCAGTCTCACTGCCACCCATGCTCTGCTGGAGCAGCAGGGTGCGGGCCGTGACCTTCACGCCGTCCTCACCCGGTGCGGTCGAGTTAAGGGACTCGCCCACCTTGGCGGTGCTCTGCCGGGAGGCGCAGCTGGTGAGGGCATTGTTCAGCCGGCCCGCAAAGGCGTTGGCGGTGCGCGGATCCTTGAAGGTGTAGACGATCTCGTCGATGCCGAAGGTGCGCGGGGCGGCGCTGTCCTGGGTCATCAGGAAGGTCCGCTGCTCCTTCTGGGAGGGGCCGGGGACCGACGCCAGGTCCAGGTTCTCGCAGGTGGTGCCCTTGCTGGTCACGTTCGTGGTGTCCGTCGCGGTCCACAGGCCGGCGCCGGGGGTCACCCGCTGCAGGTCGGAGGCGATCAGCCAGCCGGGCGTTCCGCTGGGCGGAGGCAGGATGGCGCTCACACTCGGGTTCTGCGCGCATTCCCCGCCAGAGGTGGCGCACTGGCGGTTGATGGCCAACTTGGCCGTCTGGGCCAGCGTGGCGGTGGAGAAGGGCTTCGCGGGCTGGGCCACATCGAAGGCGTGCAGCACCGTGCCGGTGCGCGTCAGCAGCACCGTGTGGTACTCCACCGTCGGGTTCTGGTAGGCGACGGTGACGGCCGCGGCCTCGTCGCCGATGCCAGTCACCTTGGCGGCACCGGTGATCCAGGTCGGCACCTCGTCACAGGCCGCCAACTGCGCGGCCCGCGCCTGGTAGGCATTGCGGGCGTCGGCGGTGGTGGCGAAGCCGTCGATCTGGTGCTTCATGCTGGGGGCCGAGGCGGCCTCGGTGGTCAGTGTGCGCTGCTTGGTCATGGTGGGGTTGGGCTGGCCCTGGGTGGAGTTCATGCAGGCCGGGCGCAGGGTCGTCGGCGTCAACTTGTCCAGCGTGGTGGGGGCCGACCACTTCTGCTTGGGATCCAGGGTGGCCGCGTCCTTGACGCTCAGCAGGTCATCGGCGGTGACCACCGGCGGCTTGCTCACCGTCGGGGTCGGCGTCGGGGTGATCACCACGACTGGCTTGCGGGTGTAGGCATACATCAGACCGAAGGCCAGCAGCGCCAGGGCCAGGGCCCCGGCCACCCAGGGCAGCAGGCGCAGGCCCAGCGGTCGCCCGGGAGTGGGGGAGAAGGTGTCCTCGGCATAGCGCTCCGGGGCGTGCGCCAGGCTGGCGCCGGGCACGTCGGTGCGGGCTAGGGCCGCGCGGGCGCCGACGATTGCGGCGTGCTGGTGGCCGTCCAGCGGGGTGTGCTCCTCGGCCTGGGCCTGTTCGGCCTCCTCCGGGGTGACCGGCGCGCCCTCGTCGAAGACATCCACCGGCTCCTCGTCGGGCTCCACCCGCGGTTCCTCGGGGGCCAGGGCGCCGACGATCTCCGACGTGCGCCGCTCCTCGCCCACGGCGGGGCGCATCCACGCGCTGTGATCCTCGGCCGGAACTGGAGGAATCACCGTGGTGGCGGCGTCGTCACCGGGGAAGCCGGGCTCGGCTGGGATAGGGTCGGAGCCGCCTTGCTGACCGACGTCGCCCGCAGACGTCCCGGGCTCGACGGGCAGGCCGTCCTCGCCCCCGGGGTGCCGGGGCTGGTGGGTATTGTCGTCGGTCACGCGATTCCTCCGGGAACTCGTGGATGGGGCACATCAAGAAAAACTCATGCAGAGTTTACCCGCCAGACCGCTGGGCGGCGATCTCTGAACGGAGGACCAGCTGAGAGGTGGAGCGATGAAGGGACTGCCCGGGCGGCGCACCGGGGCCGGAAGGGCTTCCACGCCGGCCAACCGTCGCCGCACCCAGATCTCCCGGACGGACCGGGAGCACCCGGAGCACGAACGGCGCGGACGGCATTCGCGGCTCTCACCGCTGCCCTGGCCGGTGGTGGCCGCCCTGGCCGCCGTGCTCACCGCGGTGGCTGGGATCATCCCCCCGGTCGCCCTGGCCTCGGTGGGCTGGATCCAGGCCCCCGACGTGGGGCTGTGGAGCGTGCTCCTGCTGGGCGTGCGCGGGTGGCTGCTGGCTCACGGGGCCGGGATGGAAGGCGGTGCCACCACCCTCACCATCGCCCCGCTGGGGGCGACCGCCGTGATCCTGCTGATGGGCAGCGCGCTGGCCGCCATGGCCGGGGCCCAGGCCCGCGCCGAGGCCCAGATCGAACTCTCCCAGCGGCAGCGCCGCGCCCTCACCGTGCGGGTGGCGGGGGTCTTCACGGCGGCCTACCTGGTGTGCGTGCTGTTTGCCTCCGCCCTGACCGACACCGCCGGACAGACCGGCCGGGCGCTGCTGGGCGGTCTGGTCATTGGTGGCCTGAGCGGGATGATCGGCGCCGGGCGAGCAGTCGACTGGCATCCGACGGCGTGGTGGCCGGCCTGGGGTCGGGCCATCCCGCGCGCCGTGGCCGCCGCCCTGGCCGTGATGGTGGTCACCGGATCGGCGGTGGCGATGTGCGCACTGCTGCAACACCGCGGACGGGTGGCCGAACTGCACAATGTGCTGGCCCCGGGCACTGCGGGTGGCATCTCCCTGATGGTGCTGCAGCTCACCTGGCTGCCCAACCTGGTGCTGTGGTGCGGCTCCTGGGCGCTGGGTGCCGGCTTCTCGATCGGCTCCGGCACCCTGGTCTCCCCGGCGCACAACCTGACCGGCATGCTGCCAGCCATCCCGGTCTTCGGCGCGATCGGGCCCAATGGGCCCGGCCCCAAGGTGGCGCTGCTCTGGCTGCTCTCCGGGGTGTTGGCGGGTGTCATCGCCGCCGTGGTGATCGTGCGTTCCCGGCGGGCGGCGCGGCTGGACGAGACCGCGCTGGTCGGGGGCCTGTCCGGGGTGTTGGCCGGGCTCACCTTCTGGCTGTTGGCGGCCTTGAGCAATGGTGACCTGGGCCAGACCAGGCTGGTGGGGGTTGGTGCCCGGTTGGTGCCGCTGGCCGTGATGGCGCCCACCGTGATGGGAATCTCGGGGCTGGTCACCGGCCTGGCACTCGGGCTGCGGCGGGAACTTGCCGGGCGCCGGATCGAGGCCCACCACACCGGGGCCGTCCAGCCGGGGGAGGATTCCGAGGAGCCCGGCCCGAACTGAGCCAGTCCCAGAAAGTGTGGATGGTTGCCACCGTCGACGGTGGTAACCATCCACACTTCCATTTCGTTTGAAATGTAGCTAGATACGATCAATACTTAGCTACATGAGTGACAAGGACCAGCACTGGCCGAGCGCCTGGGTGCGTGCCTGCTTGGAGATCGCCATCCTGTCCACCCTGCAGGGTGACGCGCTGCACGGCTACGGCATCGCCAGCCGGATGGAGGAGGTCGGGTTCGGCAGGTTGAAGGGCGGCTCGCTCTACCCGGTTCTGGCAAGACTGGAACAGGCCGGGTTTGTGGAGGCGGTCTGGCTGCCGGGGGAGTCCGGCCCGGGACGCAAGGCCTACACCCTCACCACGTCGGGCCGCGAGGAACGCACTCGGTTGCTCGCCAGTTGGCGGGCCCTCTCGGAGAGCTTGCAGGCGCTCGGGCAGCCCAGCGACGTGACCCGATGATCGACCTGCTCAAGGACTTCCACCACGCCCGTGGAGTGCACGAGGCCGTCCGTACCCGTACCCGAATCCGAGGAGCATGAGCATGAATCGCACATTCGACGCGGTCGAGGAGTTCAAGGCTGCCCGCGGGCAGGAAACCGATGCCACCTGGGCCGCTCGGGCGCTGATGCGGCTGACCATGGCCAACGTGGAGGCCAGTGAGACGGATCGGGTGCTCGCCCGGGCCTGCGAACAGGTGCGCGAGAGCCAGGAGGCCGCCGAGGACCTGTTCGGTTCCGCCGACGACTGGGCCGCGGAGCAGGTGACCGAGCTCAGCGAACAGGGGGCGACCTTCGTCGACGACTCCACCGATGCCAACACGTTCGCGGTGGTCTGGCTGAGCATCGCGGGCATCATTGCCCTGCTGTTCGCGGTCTCCTTGTGGTTCAAGTACGACGATGGCGCTCCCTTCAATGGCTGGCTCGCTGCCACGCCCGTCCTGATGGGCTTCGGGACGGCGGCCGTTGCCACGGTGCGGGAATGGTTGCTGCCCAAGCGCTCTGCCCTGGTGGGGTGGCTCGCGGCCGCCGGTGTCCTGGGCGGCACCCTCGGTGCGACGGTCCTCTGCTTCGTGATGGGCAAGGGAGCGCCACACCGTCCCGTGGGTTGGTGGCTGGCCGAGGGCGTGGCCCTGTTCGCCCTGGCCTGGCTCGCCGCCCGCCTCATCCCGGAATCCGATCGCGCCATGGTGCGGGCCCGGGGCGCCGCCGCCGTGGACGACGAGGAGTGGGTTCGCCGCGCTCGCGGCGCCCTGCGCGAACGGCAGGACCTGAGCGAGGAGCAGGTCACCGAGCACATCGAGGAGGCCCGACGGCATGCCCGTGAGTCGGGCGCCACCCTCAGCGCGGAATTCGGGAACCCGTTGGGCTATGCCGGAACACTCCCGGGCGACGAGGTGCTCAGCACCCGGCGAACCGCCCTGTGGTGGACGGCCATGATGGGTCTGTGGGCCTACCTGAGCATCGACTCCGCCGACTGGTGGCACATCGTCTTCCTGACCCTGGTGGGGATCGTGACCCTCCGCCACTGGCGGCGCCACCTGAAGGCGCGGGGCGCGCGGGTTGGTGGCTGACCGGCGCCAGCAGCGTGACCGGTCGGGCAAGTCCCGGGACCGATACAGTGGGGCAGTGACCTATCGCGTGCTCGTCCTGGTGTCCGGCAGTGGCACCCTGCTGCAGTCCCTGATCGACGCCCGCGACGCCGACCATTTGCAGGCCGAGCTGGTGGCCGTCGGGGCCGACGTGGAATGTGCCGGAATCGAACGCGCCAAGGCCGCCGGGATCGCCACCTTCGTCCACCCGATGCCGACGCTGCTGCGTCGCGGTACCGCTGAGCGGATGGCCTGGGATTCCGAACTGGCCGACCGGATCGCGGCCCACCAGCCCGACCTGATCGTCTCCGCCGGTTTCATGAAGCTGCTCGACGAGCCCTGCATGAGCCGCTTTGGTGACCGGATCATCAACACCCACCCGGCGCTGCTGCCTCACTTCCCGGGCGCCCATGCCGTGCGCGATGCGCTCGCCGCGGGAGCCACCACCACCGGGGCCTCCATCTTCTGGGTCAACGACGGCGTCGACACCGGCGAACTGATCACCCAGGAGGTCGTCGAGGTCCTGCCGGATGACGACGAGGCCACCCTGCACGAACGGATCAAGGTTGTCGAACGCCGCCTGCTGGTGGACGTCGTGAACCAGCTGGCCGACAGCCACGCCCGCTGAGGGCCCACGAATCACCGAATCCACGGCACGAAACATTCTGGAGTTGAAAATGAGTGACAACCGAATGCCCATCAAGCGCGCGCTGGTGAGCGTCTACGACAAGACCGGGCTGGTCGAGCTCGGCCAGGCGCTGGCCGATGCGGGGGTGGAGCTGGTCAGCACCGGCGGCTCCTACCAGAAGCTCGTCGACGCCGGCCTGCAGGTCACCGAGGTGGCCGAGCTGACCGGCTTCCCCGAATGCCTCGACGGACGCGTCAAAACCCTGCACCCCAAGGTGCACGCCGGCATCCTCGCCGACCGTCGCCTCGAGGACCACCGCACCCAGCTCGACCAGATGGGGATCGCCCCCTTCGACCTGGTGGTCAGCAACCTGTACCCCTTCACCCAGACCGTCGCCTCGGGTGCCGGCGAGGACGAGTGCGTGGAGCAGATCGACATCGGCGGGCCGTCCATGGTGCGCGCCGCCGCCAAGAACCACCCCAGCGTGGCGATCATCACGTCGCCCGGGCAGTACGAGGAACTGAAGGCTGCGCTGGCCGAGGGCGGTTTCACCCTGGAGCAGCGCAAGGCGCTGGCCGCCGCCGCCTTCAAGCACACCGCCGCCTATGACATGGCCGTCGCCGGCTGGATGGGGCAGGTGCTCAGCGACGACACCGACGGCACCGGTTTCCCGGCGTGGGTCACCGGCAGCTATGAACGCCTCGACGTGCTGCGCTATGGCGAGAACAGCCACCAGCAGGCCGCTCTGTACCGCAAGAACTTCGGCCCCGAGGGCCTGGCCACCGCCGAGCAGCTGGGCGGCAAGGCGATGAGCTACAACAACTACGTCGACACCAATGCCGCGCACCGCGCCGCCTACGACTTCGAGCAGCCCGCCGTGGCCATCATCAAGCACGCCAATCCCTGTGGCATCGCCACCGGTGCCGACATTGCCGAAGCCCACCGCAAGGCCCACGAGTGCGACTCGCTCAGCGCCTTCGGTGGCGTGATCGCTGCCAACCAGACCGTCACGCTGGCCATGGCCGAGCAGGTCAAGCCCGTCTTCACCGAGGTCATCGTCGCGCCCGACTACGAACCCGGGGCCCTGGAACTGCTGCAGACCAAGAAGAACCTGCGCATCCTCAAGTGTGGCGCCCCGGCCCGCGGCGGCGTCGAGACCCGCGAGATCGACGGCGGGATGCTGATGCAGCAGACCGACGTGCTGCAGGCCGACGGCGACAAGCCCGAGAACTGGACCCTGGCCGCCGGCCAGGCCGCCGACGAGCAGACCCTGGCCGACCTGGCCTTCGCCTGGAAGGCCTGCCGCTCGGTCAAGTCCAATGCCATCCTGCTGGCCTGCGACGGCGCCTCGGTGGGCGTCGGCATGGGCCAGGTGAATCGCGTCGACTCCTGCAAGCTGGCCGTGGAGCGCGCCGGGGAGCGGGCGCAGGGTTCGGTGGCCGCCTCGGACGCCTTCTTCCCCTTCAGCGACGGCCCGCAGATCCTGATCGACGGGGGAGTCAAGGCCATTGTCGAGCCCGGTGGCTCCATCCGCGACGACGAGACCATCGAGCTGTGCAAGGAGAAGGGCATCACGCTCTACTTCACCGGCACCCGCCACTTCTTCCACTGACATCCGGACTCGCTGCGGCTTCGCCTCCGCTCATTGCCGGAGACAGAGCTCGCTTCGCTCGCACGATCTCTTCCAGGTGGCTCGCGACGCTCGCCCACCGAAGCACGCTTCGGTGGCATCGGGACGATGGTTGGCCTGTGCCTTCCTTGCGGTTCGTGCAGGGACCATCGTCCCGATGGTCTTGGGCAAGTGAGCGATACGATCAAGATCCCGAGCCTTCCAAGGAGTTTCAAGGTGACTGCACAGAAGATCGACGGCAAGGCCGTCGCCGCCCAGATCAAGGACGAGCTGAAGGTCCGGGTGGACGCCCTGCGTGAGCGCGGCGTGGTGCCCGGCCTGGGCACGGTGCTGGTGGGCGCCGACCCGGGCAGCCAGATCTACGTCGGGGGCAAGCACAAGGACTGCGCCCAGGTGGGGATCGAGTCGATCCGCGTCGACCTGCCGGAGGACACCACCCCCGCCCAGCTGGACGAGGCCATCCAGGCACTCAACGAGAACCCGGCCTGCACCGGCTACATCGTGCAGCTGCCGCTGCCCAAGCACCTGGACGAGCACCGCGCCCTGGCGCTGATCGATCCGGACAAGGACGCCGACGGCCTGGCCCCGGCCAGCCTGGGCAAGCTGGTGCTCACCGAGCCCGGACCGCTTCCCTGCACCCCTCGGGGGATCGTGGAACTGCTGCGTCGCTACGACGTGCCGCTGGCTGGCGCCGAGGTGTGCATCGTGGGGCGGGGGACCACCGTCGGGCGGCCGCTGTCCCTGCTGCTCACCCGCAAGAGCGAGAACTGCACCGTGATCCAGTGCCACACCGGCACCAAGGACCTGGCGGCGCACACCCGTGAGGCGGACATCGTGGTGGCCGCGGTGGGCCGGGCCGGATTCCTGACCGCGGACATGGTCAAGCCGGGCGCCGTGGTGGTCGACGTCGGCGTCAGCCGGGTGGATGGCAAGCCGGTGGGTGACGTGGCCGCCGATGTCTGGGAGACCGCCGGGATGGTCACCCCGAACCCGGGCGGCGTGGGCCCGATGACCCGGGCCATGCTGCTCAGCAATGTGGTGGACCGGGCCGAGCAGCTGGCCAACGCCCAGGGCTGACCGGTGGGCGCCTCCACCGAGCAGCACGAGCGGGACACCGCGCTGGCCAGGGCGCGCGCCCTGGCCAGCGGCCGCACCCTGAACCAGTGGCCACTGACCGCGGTGCTGATCTGTCTGGCCTGCTCGCTGGGGATCACCGCGACGGGGCACTGGCGTCGCGGTGCCTTCGCCATCGGGTGCAGCGTGCTGTTGGCCGGGCTGCTGCGCATGCTGCTGCCCAACCGGGTGGCCGGCCTGCTGGTGGTGCGACGACGCTGGTTCGACGTCCTGCTGCTGCTGACCGTCGGTGGCGCCATCATCGGGCTCACCCTGGTGGTCCCACCCTTCAAGCCGGGCCTCGGCGGAGCCTGATCCGGCATCGGACCGGCCCGTTCCGTGGCGGTGCCGCCCGGATTGGGAAGGGCCCAGCCGTGGGAATCGGGGGTGGGGTTCCCGGCTGGCACCCGGCCTCCTAGACTGGCCGGAAGAGCACAGTTCGCCGGACCCCGGAACGCCTCCGGCAAGGGCACACGGTAGTGTCAGGGACGTCCGTCAAGCAGTTGCCGGCGAGACCAACCAAGAGTGAGGAAGTAACCGTGAAGCAGACCCCCATCAAGGTTGCAGTGACCGGCGCGGCCGGCCAGATCTGCTACAGCCTGCTGTTCCGCATCGCGAGCGGCGCGGTGCTGGGCGACGCCCCGATCGAGCTGCGCCTGCTGGAGATCCCGCACGCCATGAAGGCGCTCGAGGGCGTCGTGATGGAGCTCGACGACTGCGCCTTCCCGAACCTCAAGAATGTGGTGATCGGCGACGATCCCGAGACCATCTTCGAGGGCGCCAACATCGCCATGCTGGTGGGCGCCTTCCCGCGCAAGGCCGGCATGGAGCGCGGCGACCTGCTCTCCGCCAATGGCCGCATCTTCACCGCCCAGGGCAAGGCCCTCAACAAGGTGGCCGCCGACGACATCCGCGTGCTGGTCACCGGCAACCCGGCCAACACCAATGCCCTGATCACCATGCACAACGCGCCCGACATCCCGCGTGAGCGCTTCGGCGCCCTGACCCGGCTGGACCTGGACCGGTCCAAGGCCCAGATTGCCAAGAAGCTGGGGGTCACCACCCGGCACATCGAGCACCTGACCATCTGGGGCAACCACTCGTCCACCATGTACCCGGACCTGTTCCACGCCACCGTCGACGGCAAGCCCGTCCTGGAGGCCATTGGTGACAACGAGTGGGTGAAGGACACCTTCATCCCGAAGGTCGCCAAGCGCGGTGCCGAGATCATCAACGCCACGGGCCTGTCCAGCCGCGCGTCGGCCGCCAATGCCACCGCCTCCTGCATGCACGACTGGGAGCTGGGCACCGTGGGCAGCGACTGGACCAGCATGGGCGTCTGCTCCGACGGCTCCTACGGCGTGCCCGAGGGTCTGATCTCCTCCTTCCCCGTGCGTCACAAGGACGGCAACTGGGAGATCGTCCAGGGCCTGGAGATCAGCGACTTCAGCCGCAAGATGATCGACATCTCGATCAAGGAGCTGGAGGACGAGCGCGACGCCGTCAAGGAGCTCGGCCTGATCTGATCCGGACCTGTCTGGAGTCGGCCCTGCATTGGGTCGACCCGGACGTGAGCCGGTTGAGTCACGACGCACACGTGGCCGTCACCCCGCGGGGTGGCGGCCACGTTTCGTCGACCAAGAATGCCGCCCACCCCAGGTTCGAGTCCGATCCTGGTTGATCGCCGCACCTGCGCGACGGGTGACGCTTCGTCAGCCGGTCTTGGTCGGGTCACGCCGGGGTGCGGAAGGGTCGCGCGGTGGTGGTCAACGACGGGGGCCGAGCCTGGGGGTGGCGGCGGCCGCCTGAGGGCAACCGAAGAGAGCGCCCGGGGATGACGACGCGGCCGCCCTCCGCGGAGGACGGCCGCGCCGCATGTTCAATCTGTGCCCGGGGTCAGTGGGCGACGGCACCTTCGGCGCCGGCACCGGTCATGGAGCGGACCTCCATCTCGGTGTACTTCTCCGGGTTGTACTCCTTCGAGCTGATCGAACCGAGCCAGCCCAGGATGAAGCCGATCGGGACGCTGACCAGCGCCGGGTTGTCCAGCGGGAACCAGGCGAAGTTCGCATTCGGGAACATCGAGGTCTTGGTGCCGGAGACGGCGGGGGAGAAGGTGATCAGCACCAGGGCGGAGATCAGGCCGCCGTAGATGGACATCACCGCGCCGCGGGTGTTGAACCGCTTCCAGTACAGCGAGTACAGGATCGACGGCAGGTTGGCCGAGGCCGCGATGGCGAACGCCAGCGCCACCAGGAAGGCGATGTTCTGGCTCTTGGCCGCGATGCCACCGACGATGGCCAGCAGACCGATCACCACCACGGTGTTGCGGGCCACCTTGACCTCCTGCGCCGGGTCCGCATTGCCGTCCTTGAGGATGGCGTTGTAGATGTCGTGCGCGAAGGAGGCCGACGCGGTGATGGCCAGACCGGCGACCACGGCCAGGATGGTGGCGAAGGCGATGCCGGCGATCACGGCCAGGAAGAGGGTGCCGCCCAGCCCCTTGCCGGGCAGCCAGAAGGCCAGCGCCGGGGCGGCCGCATTGGCCTTGCCGGGCAGGGTGTTGACGACGTCGTAACCGACCAGCCACGCCACGCCGTAACCCAGGATCATGGTGAACAGGTAGAAGGCACCGATCAGGCCGATGGCCCAGGTCACGGAGCGACGGGCCTCCTTGGCGGTGGGAACCGTGTAGAAGCGCATCAGCACGTGCGGCAGGCCGGCGGTGCCCAGCACCAAGGCCAGGGCCAGGGAGATGAAGCCCAGCTTGTTCTTGCCGTACTTGCCCATCGGCTCGGTCAGGTTGCGCCAGTCGGCGCCATTGGCGGCCGGGTCGGCGGCCTTGATGGCGTCGGCATTGCTCTGCGCATGGCCGATCAGCGTGGACAGGTTGAAGCCGGTCTTGCCCAGCACCCAGGCGGACATGATCGCGGCGCCGGCAATCAGCAGCACGGCCTTGATCATCTGCACCCAGGTGGTGCCCTTCATGCCGCCGATCAGCACGTAGACGATCATCAGCAGGCCGACGAGGATGATGACCAGGTTCTGCATCATGTCGTCGGTGACGCCCAGCAGCAGGGAGACCAGGCCGCCGGCGCCGGCCATCTGGGCCAGCAGGTAGAAGAAGGAGACGGCCAGGGTGGAGATGGCGGCCGCCATCCGCACCGGCTTCTCCTGGGTGCGGAAGCTGAGCACGTCGGCCATGGTGTACTTGCCGGTGTTGCGCAGCGGCTCGGCCACCAGCAGCAGGGCCACCAGCCAGGCCACCAGGAAGCCGATGGAGTAGAGCAGGCCGTCGTAGCCGCTCAGCGCGATGGCGCCGACGATGCCCAGGAAGGACGCGGCGGACAGGTAGTCACCGGCGATGGCCAGGCCATTCTGTCGGCCGTCGAAGGAGGCGCCGCCGGTGTAGAAGTCGCTGGCCTTCTTCTTGCCACCCTGGGAGACCCGGATGACGATGGTCAGCGTCGCCACCACGAAGACGGCGAAGATGATGATGTTGGCAATCGGGTTGCCCAGCTTGGTCTGCAGGAGGGGCAGGTAGGTGTTCATCGGGTGCCCTCCAGCTCGGCGCGGATCTTGGTGGCGATCGGGTCAAGGTTCTTGTTGGCGTGACGGATGTACAACGCGGTGATCGCGAAGGTGGTCACGAACTGCAGCAGGCCCAGGAAGAGCCCGATGGTGACATGGCCGATCATGGGCTTGGCCATGAAGCTGACCGCATAGGTGCTGAGCAGCACATAGGCGAAGTACCAGATCAGGAAGGCAATGCTGAGGGGGAAGGCAAAGTTGCGGAAGCGCTTCTTCAGTTCCTGGAATTCGTCCGAGGCCTGAACCTGCGCCAGCTTGGCGTCGTCGACGACGTAGCCGTGCGGGCCGTCCAGCTCGGGCAGGGGATTGTGGTTGGGCGGAAGGTGGCGTTCCGGGTCGTCGGGGAGATCCCTGGGCTCGTGGGGCTCCGGGTGGGCCTGGTGTGAAGTTGACATCGGGCTCCTAGCGTCGTTGCTCTGGCTCCTGCCGTCCGGTGGCAAAAGCTGGAGCAAAGTTAGCCGCAAATGTGACCAATGTCACGGTTTTCGACGAAATCATTTCACCCGATAGTGAATTGGTTTCCCCGGAGAAGGCCGTCGGATATGCCGGAATTCCTTGCTCAGTGGAAGATCACGGTGCGGTGCCCGTCCAGGAAGACCCGCTTCTCGGCAAAGAGCTTGACCGCTTCGGTGAGGGTTCGGCTCTCCTCGTCCTGGCCGATCGCCACCAGCTGGGCCGCGGTGCGGGAATGGTCAACCCGCACCACGTTCTGCTCGATGATCGGGCCCTCGTCCAGGTCGCTGGTGACGAAGTGGGCGGTGGCGCCAATCAGCTTCACGCCCCGCTGGTGCGCCTGACGGTAGGGATTGGCGCCCTTGAAACCGGGCAGGAAGGAGTGGTGGATGTTGATCGCCCGGCCGGTCAGGGCCTCGCACAACTCGGGGGACAGGATCTGCATGTAGCGGGCCAGCACCACCAGCTCGATGTCGAACTCGTCCACCAGCTCCAGCACCCGTCGCTCGAAGGCGGCCTTGGTCTCGGGCAGCACCGGGTGGCTCTCGAAGTCGATCCCGTAGAAGCCCGCCAGGGCACCCAGGTCCGGGTGGTTGGACAGGATCCGGGGGATCTCCACGTTCAGGTACCCGCTGCGCTGCCGGAAGAGCAGGTCATTGAGGCAGTGCCCGGCCTTGGAGGCCAGCACCAGGGTGCGGGTGGGCCGACACTCCAGGTCCAGGTCCCAGTCCGCCGCCAGGTCCTCCACCACCGGTGCCAGCGCGGCCTCGATGCCGGCCCGGTCCAGCGAGGTGTCCAGGGTGAGCCGCATGAAGAAGCGCCCGGACTCGGAGGTGAACTGCTGGCACTCGACGATGTTGCCCCGGGCCGCGACGCAGGCCCCCGAGACGGCGTGCACGATCCCCGGCCGGTCGTCGCAGGAGATGGTGAGCACCCAGATGTCCTGCCCGGGCTGGGCGGGCTGGGTGGGGGGAGTCGTCGTGGGAGCAAGCGCAGTGGTCACCCGGCCAAGAGTACGGGACTCGCGGCGCGCCCACGCGGCTGTCCGGCGTGGCAGTCTGGTGCCATCCCCGGAACAGGAGCCCCGCCATGACAGAACGTCCCGAACAGCCCCGCACCGTCGAGGTGCCGGGCGACGAACTGCCGGATCCGCAGTGGACCCCGCAGGCGCGCCACGAGCTGACAGCCGCCGCCGACACAGCGGCCCGAGCCGTGCAGGACTATGCGTCGTGGTTGGGCGGCTGCACCAGTGAGGAGGGCTTCGACCCGCAGGAGGCCATGGCGCGGGCGGAACAGCTGCGGGCCGCTCTGCTGGCCTTCGACGACGCGGGCTTTGACTACTCCGGCTTCTTCCCGGTCTGCCTGCCCGATGAGGAGCTGGACCCCGATGAGCTGGACGAGGACGAGGACGACGAGATCGACGAGCTGGACCTGGACGAGCCCGCCGCGACCACCGGCCCCAGCTTCGTCACCCTGGTGGCCCGATGTGACTACCGGATCACCGACCCGGACAATGACCTGCAAGAGGTGGTCGAATCCTTGATGGGCAAGGACCTGGTGCCGATCGCCGGGTTGGAGGAGGTGCGCAAGGCCGTCGTGCACATCCCGCTGGATGAGTTGGAGAGCGACGAGGACTTCGACGAGGACCCCTTCGGGCTGATGCTCGACGACTGAGACGGGGGCCTCGACCGGCTGGGTCGAAGTGGTGGGGCTGGGTCGTCGCGAGGGGCAAGTTATTCTGTGCTGGTGACTATTCGGCGTGACCGGCCCCGACGGGGCGAAGACACCTGCCTGGTGCGGGCCCGTGCCCGGGGTGCCCGGTGAGCCTCAACCAGATCCTGATCAATGTGGCGCTGATCTTCCTGTTCATCGTCATCGGCGGCATCTTCTCCGGTGCCGAGATGGCGCTGGTCAGCCTGCGGGACAGCCAGATCAAGAATCTCTCCGGGCGCGGCAAGCGAGGGGAGGCGATCGCCCGGCTGACGTCCAACCCGAACGACTTCCTGTCCGCCGTGCAGATCGGCGTGACGGTCTCGGGCTTCCTGTCGGCCTCCTTCGGTGGCGCCACCCTCTCCCCGGCGCTGGCGCCGTTGCTGGTCTCCTGGGGGGTGCCGTCCAGCGTCGCCAACACCCTGGCGCTGGTGGCCATCACGGTGGTCATCTCCTACTTCTCCATCGTGCTGGGTGAGCTGACCGCCAAGCGGATCGCGATGCAGCGCGCCGAGGGCTTCTCCATGGCGATTGCGCCGCTGGTGGACTCGATTGCCCGGGTGGCGCGGCCGATCATCTGGTTCCTGGGCAAGTCCACCGACGTCGCGGTCCGGCTGCTGGGTGGTGACCCGAGCGCCGCCAAGGAGGAGGTCAGCGACGAGGAGCTGCGCCAGATGGTGGTGGGCTCGCAGACCCTGGGCGCGGAGGAGCGGCACATCGTCGACGAGGTCTTCGAGGCCGGGGAACGCAGCCTGCGGGAGGTGATGGTGCCCCGCACCGAGGTGGACTTCCTGCCCGGCGACATGCCCGCCTACAAGGCCATTCGCGAGGTGCAGGGTGCGCCGCACTCCCGTTACCCGGTGACCGACGGCTCGCGGGACCGGATTGTCGGCTTCCTGCACGTGCGGGACCTGATGGACATGGACCCGTCCACCCGCTCCACCGCCATCAAGCAGCTGGTGCGGCCGGTGCTCAGCCTGCCGGACACCGTGCGGGTGCTGCGGGCCCTGACCGACATGCGTCGGGCCCACTCCCACCTGGCCATCGTGCGCGACGAGTACGGCGGTACCGCCGGGATCGTCACCCTGGAGGACCTGGTGGAGGAACTGATCGGTGACATCACCGACGAGTACGACCTGCCGCCCGCCGGCATCCACACCCAGCTGAACGACATCGACGGGCTGATGACCCTGGAGGAGTTCGCCGAGAAGTTCGGCTACCTGTTGCCGGAGGGGCCCTATGACACGGTGGCGGGCTACTTCATGGCCCAGCTGGGCCGGCTGCCCGTGGTGGGGGACGAGATCTTGGTGGAGCTGGAACGCGACCCGGATGCCGACCCGGCACAGGGTCTGCCGGACAACTCCAGCGTGGTCTTCACCGTGACCGAACTGGACGGCCGGCGGGCCGCCTGGCTGAGTGCCCGGCGGCACCGGGAAGCCGACGCGACCGCCAGCCCGGTGGCCGAGGACCAGGAGACCGACCGGCCGGTGCTGGACCTGTCCGGGGCTGGCCGGGGCGCCACCGCGGTTGGTCACGAGGCGCCGGCGAGGACGTCATGACCCGCGGCCGGGGCGCGGACGACGGCCAGGAGCTGCTCACCACCCAGGAGGCCGAGCCGCTGCTGCGGGCGGCCGTCGAGCACGCCGGGGGCTCCCTGCTGGACTGGCGGCTGGACCATGTGGACCATGACCCGCAGCGCTCCACCACCGCCACCTACGCCGCCCGGGTGCGCTGGGGCTACGGCGAACGCGACGAGCTGCTGGGCTGCTCCGTGCGCGCCCAGGGGCCACTGGCCAGCGACGATGCCGCCGAGATCTTCGCCGACGGGAAGCACCAGGCCGCCGTCTGGATCTACCCTGCCGATCCGGACCTTCCCGGTCTGCCCCGGGCGGTCTTCGCGGAGCGGATGGCGGAGGTGCTCGCCGAAGAAGGGCTGGTGGGCCGCCCGGTGCACCCGTCGGAGCTGGAACTCACCATGATCGGCTACCGTCCGCGGCGCCGGGCGGTGCTGCGGGTGGGCGTGCGCGGCGAGACCTTCTACGTCAAGGTGCTGCGGCCCGACCAGTTCGAGCTGGTCAACTCCCGGCACCAGCTGTTGCGTGAGGCCCACATTCCGGCGCCGGAGGTGCTGGCCGCCACCGATGACCGGTTGCTGGTGCTGCGGGAGCTGCCCGGCCGTCCCCTGGCCAAAGCGATGTTCGACGACCGGCCGCCGTGCTCGGCGGAGAAGGTGGTGGAGCTGCTGGACCGACTGCCCCCCGGGATCGCCCGGTTGGAGCGGCGGCCCCCGTGGAGCGACGCGGTGGACCACTACGCCCGGGTGGTCAGCCGGGCCTTGCCGGAGCAGGAGGGGCGGCTGGCCTGGCTGGCCGACGTGATTGGTTCCGGCCTGTCCGGAATTGAGCTGGGCGACGAAGCCACCCATGGCGACTTCCACGAGGGCCAGTTGCATGTGGCGGACGGGGCCATCACCGGTCTGCTGGATGTCGACACCATCGGGCCGGGGCGTCGGGCGGATGACCTGGCCTGCCTGGTGGCCCACCTGTCCACCGTGCAGCGGATGAACGACGTCCAGACCCAGAACCTGCACCGGTTGATCCGGGAATGGGTGCCGGTCTTCGACGAACGCGTCGACCCCACCGAGCTGCGGCTGCGGGCCGCGGCGGTGATCATCTCCCTGGCCACCGGGCCGCATCGGGGCCAGGAGCCCGACTGGGAGCAGGAGACGGTGAACATTCTGGACGCCGCGGAGGCTCTGGTCCGCCAGGTGGGCTGAGCCGTCTCGCGTCGTGAGCGGCCGGGGCTGGCTCAGGACACGATCCGATAACGCTTTGCTGATCTGTTGCCCCGAGTAAACATCAGCAGGTGAACGGAGGGTTACGATGCTGGGGCACCCCCAGCTCGGGCGCGCCCAGTTCATCTGCTCAGGAGGCAGTTCAGTGAAGAAGTCCCTCGTCGCCCCGGCCATCGCCTCGGCCCTCGCCCTGACCATCGCCGGCTGCGCCAAGGCGCCCGACGCCACCCCCGCCGCCTCCGGCGGTGCCAGCTCCAGCAGCGGCGCTGCCGCCCCCGCAACTGGTGACTTCAAGGCCTGCATGGTCTCCGACGAGGGCGGCTTCGACGACAAGTCCTTCAACCAGACCTCGCACGACGGCCTGATCAAGGCCAAGGACGAGCTCAAGATCGAGACCGGCGAGATGCAGTCGGCTACCGCCAATGACTTCGCCAAGAACATCAACGCGATGGTGGCGGCCAAGTGCAAGGTGATCGTCACCGTCGGCTTCATGCTGGGTGATGCCACCGTCGCTGCCGCCAAGGCCAACCCCAATGTCCAGTTCGCCATTGTCGACTGGAATGACCCCACCAAGACCAAGGGGATCAAGAACCTCAAGCCGCTGATCTTCAACACCGCCCAGCCTTCCTTCATGGCCGGTTACACCGCGGCCGCGATGAGCAAGAAGGGCACCATCGGCACCCTCGGCGGCATGAACATCCCCACCGTGACCATCTTCATGGACGGCTTCCACCAGGGCGCCATGTATTACAACAGCCAGAAGAGCAAGAGCGTCAAGGTGCTGGGCTGGGACCCGAAGAATCCCAAGGGCGGTCAGTTCACCGGCAACTTTTCCGATGTGGCCGGCGGCAGCCGGATTGCCTCCACCCTGACCAGCCAGGGCGCCGACGTGATCTTCCCCGTCGCCGGGCCGGCTGGTGAGGGCGCTCTGCAGGTGGCCAAGAAGTCCGGCGGCAATGTCAGCGCGGTCTGGGTGGACACCGATGGCTGCGTCTCCAGCGCCAGCTACTGCTCCTCAATCATGACCTCGGTGCAGAAGGCGATGGACGTGGCCGTCTTCGACGCGATCAAGGCCGCGAAGGACGGCTCCTTCAGCGCCGAGCCCTATGTCGGCACCCTGGAGAACGACGGCGTGAAGCTGGCCGAGTTCCACGACTACGACTCGAAGGTCCCGGCGGAGCTGAAGGACGAGCTGAAGACCATCAAGGAGGACATCGTCTCCGGCAAGATCACGATCGAGTCGGCCTCCCAGCCGAAGTGATCCGGTTGCCAGTCAACCACTGAAATCCCTGATCAAGGCCCCGTCGCCGGTTCTCCAACCGGGCCGGCGGGGCCTTGATTCCCCCAACGAGTGTGGGAGTATTCCCCTGTGACTGAACACGCCACCGCCAGCGCCGGCCAGGGCACGGAGCAGGGCTCCGGGCTGCAGCTTCGCGGCATCACGAAGCGCTTCGGAACGCTGGTGGCCAATGACCACATTGACCTGGACATCCGCCCCGGCGAGATCCACTGCCTGCTGGGGGAGAACGGCGCCGGCAAGTCCACCCTGATGAATGTCCTGTACGGCCTGCTGCAGGCCGACGAGGGTGAGATCACCGTCGACGGCAAGCCACTGCACCTGACCAACCCGAAGCAGGCGATGGCCGCCGGGATCGGCATGGTGCACCAGCACTTCATGCTGGTGGAGGTCTTCAGCGTCGCCGAGAACCTGGTGCTGGGCCGGGAGCAGGGCCCCGCGGGCACCGTCGACATGCGGGCCGCCCGCCAGCGGGTGCGGGAACTGTCCGACCGCTACAAGCTGCAGGTGGAGCCCGACGCGATCATCGAGAACCTGCCGGTGGGCATCCAGCAGCGGGTGGAGATCCTCAAGGCCCTGGCCAATGACGCCAAGTACCTGATCTTCGACGAGCCCACCGCGGTGCTCACCCCGCAGGAGATTGACGAGCTGATGCAGGTGATGCAGGCCCTGCGCGACGAGGGCCGGGCGATTGTGTTCATCACCCACAAGCTGCGCGAGGTGCGCGCCATCGCGGACCGGATCACCGTGATCCGCCGTGGGAAGGTGGTTGGCGCCGCCGATCCCGGGATGAGCGAGGCCCAGCTGGCCGAGCTGATGGTGGGCCGCGCGGTCAGCCTGACGGTGGCCAAGGACGCCCCGACGCTGGGGGAGGAGCGGCTGCAGGTCCGCGACCTGGTGGTGGCCGCCCCGTCGGGCGCGGTGATGGTGGACCACGTGGACTTCAGCGTCCGCGGCGGGGAGATCCTCTGCCTGGCCGGTGTGCAGGGCAATGGCCAGACCGAGCTGGCCGAGGCCCTGCTGGGCACCACCCCCGTGAAGAGCGGCGAGGTGCTGGTGGACGGCAAGGACGTGGCCACGATGAACCCGAAGCAGAGCCTGGGCAATGGCCTGGGCTTCGTGCCCGAGGACCGGCAGAAGGATGGCTTCGTCGGCAGCTTCAGCGTGGCCGAGAACCTGGTGCTGAACCACATCGAGGACTACTCCCGCGGTCTGGCGCTGGACATGAAGAAGATCCGCAGCAATGCGGAGCAGCGGGTCGACGAGTTCGACATCCGCACCAATGGGATCGACCTGCCGGTGGCCAGCCTGTCCGGCGGCAACCAGCAGAAGGTGGTGCTGGCCCGGGAGCTGAGCCGTCCGCTGAGCCTGCTGGTGGCCAACCAGCCCACCCGGGGCGTCGACGTCGGTGCCATCGAGTTCCTGCACGAGCGGATCGTCGCCGAGCGGGACCGGGGGACCGCCGTCGTGATCGTCTCCACCGAGCTGGACGAGGTGGTGGCCCTGGCCGACCGGATCGCCGTGATGTACCGCGGCCGGATCGTCGGCATCGTGCCGCCCGACACCCCGCGCGATGCGCTCGGCCTGATGATGGCCGGCGTGCCGCAGGACGAGGCGCTGGCCGCTGCCCAGGAAGGAGGGCGGGCATGAGCACCGCCGCACCCGTCAAGAAGTCCGACGCGAACCAGACCCTAGCCGGCAGGGCCGGCGGCTTCCGGATGCCGTGGAGCGAGCTGGCCACCACCCTGGCCGCCTTCGTGCTGGCCTTCCTGATTGGCGCGATCCTGATGATCGTCGCCGACCCCGAGGTGAGCAAGAAGTGGACCTACCTGTTTGCCCGCCCCGGGGACGCCCTGGGCGCCTCCTGGGACAAGATCTCCGGTGCCTATGGCGCGCTGCTGATGGGATCGGTGGGCAGCTGGAAGGCGATCACCGAGACCACCGCCGCCGCCGCGCCGCTGATCTGCGCCGGTCTGGGTATGGCGCTGGCCTTCCGGGCTGGCCTGTTCAACATCGGCGCGCAGGGGCAGGCGATCATGGGCGCCATCCTGTCCGCCTATGCCGGCTTCTCCATCGCCAACCTGCCGCTGGCCCTCCACCTGCCGCTGGCAATCCTGCTGGGCGTGCTGGCCGGGGCCCTGTGGGGCGGTTTCGCCGGCTGGCTGCGGGCCGCGACCGGCGCACATGAGGTGATTGTCACCATCATGCTGAACTACGTCGCCTCGCTGACCCTGGCCTGGCTGCTGGGCACCAAGGCCTTCCTGCGCCCCGGACGCCAGGACCCGATTGCCCCCGAGGTGAAGTTCTCCGCCACCTTCCCGCGGCTGGAGGGTGGGCAGCTGCACCTGGGCTTTGTGCTGGCCCTGCTGGCGGCGCTGGCGGTGTGGTGGCTGATGGAGCGCTCCACCGTCGGCTTCCGGATCAGGGCCGTCGGCGCCAATCCCGACGCCGCCGCCACCGCGGGCATGAGTGTGGCACGGACCACCGTCGTCGCGATGACGCTCTCCGGTGCCTTGGCCGGTCTGGCCGGGGTGCAGGCGGCGCTGGGCCCGGGTGACTTCGGACTGCCCACCCCGCTCTCGCTGGGTCTGGTGGGTTCGATCGGCTTCGACGCCATCACCGTCGCCCTGCTGGGCCGCTCCAAGCCGCTGGGTGTGGTGCTGGCCGGCCTGCTGTTCGGCGCCATGCATGCCGGCGGCCTGGCGATGCAGTCGCAGGCCGACACCCCCTTGACCCTGACCACCGTGCTGCAGGCGCTGATCGTGATGTTCGTCGCGGCGCCCATGCTGGTGCGCACGCTGGTCCCCTTCCTGAAGGCCCGCAAGGCCCGGCCCGCCGCCCTGGTGGGCGAGGCCAGCGGGGCCGTCGCCGCCCAGAACGGAGCGAAGGCATGAGGAATACCAAGTTCCCCCAGGGCGCCCAGCCGGAGTCCACGCGGCCCGGCGCCAGCAGCGAGCAGCCCGACCCGTACGCCCAGCCGGCCAGCGCCGGCGCCCACCCGGCGATCCCCACCGAGGAGATCGTGCTGCGCACCACGGAGAGCGCCTCGGCCCGCCGCAGCCGGCTGACCACCGGCGCGCTGGTCACCCTGTTCGGGCTGTTGCTGCTGGGCCTGGCCTTCAGCACCCGGGGCACCGCCCGGTTTGCCCTGTCTGACGCCTTCGACGCGGTCCAGCTGCCGACGATCAGCCTGCCCGGCCTGGCCACCGTGCTGGTCTGTGGCCTGCTCACCCTGCTCGCCGGGCTGGGCTACCTGTCCGGCCGGTTGAGCGGCCGGCTGCCCGCCCTGGCAGGCACCGTCGCCGGGATCGCGGTGATGGTGGGCTTCCTGGCCTGGGCAGTCGCCGGCCGGGACCTGCCCTTCCCGATCAGCAACCAGCTGAACGGCACCCTGGCCATCGCCACCCCGCTGGTGCTGGGCGCCCTGGCCGGTGTGCTGTGCGAGCGGGCCGGCGTGGTCAACGTCGCCATCGAGGGGCAATTCCTGGTGGCCGCCTTCGCTGCGGGCGTGGTGGGCTCGGTCACCAAGTCCATCCCCGCGGCCCTGCTGGCGGCCGTGATCGCCGGCGTGCTGATGGCCGCGCTGCTGGCGCTGTTCACCATCACCTATCTGGTGGACCAAGTGGTGATGGGCGTGGTGGTGAACCTGTTTGCCGCGGGGATCACCGGCTTCCTGTTCGACCAGCTGATCCAGCCCCAGTCCAGCACGCTCAACACGGCGCCGCAGATGCAGAACATCGCCATCCCGGGGCTGTCCAAGATCCCCTTCTTCGGCCCGGTGCTGTTCAACCAGACCGCCCTGGCCTACCTGGCCATCGCCTCGGTGGTGCTGGTCTGGTTCCTGCTCTACCGCACCAAGTGGGGCCTGCACGTGCGCGCCGTCGGTGAACACCCCAAGGCGGCCGACACCGTCGGCATCAACGTCGCTGGCACCCGCTGGGCCGCGGTGCTGGCGGGCGGCCTCTTCGCCGGTCTGGGTGGTGCCTTCTTCACCATCGGCTCCACCGGCTCGTTCAGCAAGGACATGACCGTGGGCAACGGCTTCATCGCCCTGGCCGCGCTGATCATGGGCCGCTGGCACCCGGTGCTGGCCGCGCTGATGGCGCTCTTCTTCGGCTTCGTGAAGCAGATGGCCTCCCAGCTGTCCGCGCTGAACACCCCGGCGCCCAGCCAGCTGCTGCTGATGCTGCCCTACCTGGCCACCATCATCGCCGTCGCCGGTCTGGTCGGCCGGGTGCGGGCACCCGCCGCGGACGGACAGCCCTATGTCAAGGAAGGCCACTGAGATGAACACTCAGAGGGAGGCCGCTCAGCCCGTCGCGGTCACGGAGCCCGGCGCCACCACGGTGCCCGAGCTTGTCGAGGGGGACTGGGAGCTGCTGCGCCAGCGCGCCCGGGAGCTCGCTGCCCGCGCCTACGCGCCCTACTCCCGCTACCGGGTGGGGGCCGCGGCCTTGGTCGACGACGGGCGGGTGGTGGGCGGCTGCAATGTGGAGAATGCCAGCTACGGCGTCACCCTGTGCGCCGAGTGCGGTCTGGTCAGCGAGCTGGTGGCCGGTGGCGGGGGACGGCTGGTGGCCTTCACCTGCTGCAATGGCGACGGTCAGGTGATCATGCCCTGTGGCCGTTGCCGCCAGCTCCTCTTTGAGCACGGCGGCGACGATCTGCTGGTGGAGACCCCGCTCGGCATCCTCCCGATGTCCCAGGTGCTGCCGCAGGCCTTCGGGCCCGCGGACCTGGGTGGGTAAGACCAAAAGAGTGTGGATGGTACCCACCGCAGTCGGTGGGTACCATCCACACTTGGTGTTCGAGGGTCAGGGGGCCGAGTTGGGAATCCGGGGGGAGCGGGCGTAGGCCTCGGTGGGGGTCATCGGCTCGCCATTGATCTGGACCGTCTCGAAGGTGCTCACCTGGGCGCAGCCGGTGGTCTCCGAGGAGACCTGGGCGCTGCCACCCGTGGCCTGGTCGGGCGTCGGGCTGGCCGAATCACCGGTGGCCTCACCGGGTGCGGTGCTGGCCTGCTCGGTGGCCGGCGTGGGGCTGGCGCTGGCCGACGTCGCGGCGCCGCCCGTGGGGCTGCTGGTGGAGGCGGTGCCCGACGGATGGGCGGACGCCTTGGACTTGGGGGTCACCAGCGGCTGGTCGGCGGCCAGCTTGGCGAACAGGTCCTTGGAGGCCTGGGTGGGCAGCACCGTGTTCTCGTTCTCCGGGTTCTGCTCCGACGGCATGGTGACGAAGGTTGTGGCGCTGGAGGGGATGTTGCCCACCGTCGTGGCCACCTTGGCCAGGGTGGACACATCGGCCAGCCCCTTGTCCACGGTCAGCGCCCTGGTGCCGGCCTCGGCCAGCCGGTAGACCTTCTGCGGGTTCAACAGGGTTCCCGCGCTCTCCAGCTTGCGCTGCAGGGAGGACAGGTAGAGCCGCTGCCCGATGGTGCGGCCCAGGTCACCGCCGTCGCCGAAGCCATGCCGGGTGCGGACGAACTGCAGGGCCGCGACTCCCTGCAGAGTGTGCTTGCCCTGGGCCAGCTTGAGGTGCGAATAGGTGTCGTAGACATCCTTGTCCACACACACGTCCACGCCACCCACGGCGTCGGACAGGCTCACCACACCGCTGAAGTCCACCATCATGAAGTGACTGATCGGCAGGCCGGTGAGCTGGTGGACGGTGCGCAGCTGGCACTCGATCCCGTAGTTCAGCGAGCCATTGATCCGGCCGGTGGTTGCCTCCCGGGTCTTGCCGTTCCCGGAGCAGGCCGGCAGATCGACGAGGGTGTCGCGGGGCAGGGAGACGATGGTCATCCAGGTCTGGTCGGCCGAGATGTGCACCAGCAGCTCGACGTCGGCGTTGGTCTCGCCGTCCTTCTTGTCCTCACCGCAGGAGCCACCCAGCTTGCAATCGGCTGCCTTCTGCCGGGAGTCGGTGCCGATCACCAGGATGTTCTGGGCGGTGCCCTTGGGCAATCCCTCCAGTGGCTTCTCGCCCTGCACCTCGACGGGCATCTCCACTGAGGTCAGGTTGGAGTTCAGGTGGCGGTAGTAGCCAAAACCCGCGGCGGCCAGCACCAGGGCCAAGACCAGCAGCGCGATCAGCACGATCCGACGTCGGCTCCGCCGGGGAGCCTGGGCCCGTTGCGGCACGGCCACATGGCCCTCCGGGAGGTCGTCGCTGTCCTCGGGTGGCAACTGGTGCTTCATGGGGATTGAGGCTACCGTTCGCGCCGCGGCGGGCGGAAACAGCTCTCAGGAAGCCCACGGGTACGGGCTCCGGAGAAAAGTTGAGTGAGGTTGACTCAATCCCGGGAATAGATCTCGGAATGCCTGTGTTGGCAGGGATGCAGGCCGCAAGGAGCGGCCCCGATTCAACCGCACGACAGGAGTGACACCATGGCTCGTACGTTCGACCCCTTCCGTGAGATGGACCGCGTCGTCAGCGAGTTCACCCGCACCCCCAACACCACCCCGATGCCGATGGATCTCTACCGCGACGGGGACACCTTCATTGCCCGGATCGACCTGCCCGGGGTCGATCCCAGCACCATCGACGTCGACGTCGAGGAGCGCACCCTGACGGTTCGGGCCGAGCGCAAGCCGGCCGAGAATGCCGAGGGGCGGGTGTGGCTGGCCCGCGAGCGTGGCGCCGGCACCTTCGCCCGGCAGCTGAGCCTGGGGCAGGGCCTGGCCCTGGACCAGATCACCGCCGAGTACAGCGACGGCGTGCTCAGCCTCACCATCCCGGTGGCCGAGCAGGCCAAGCCACGCAAGATCCAGGTCACCCATGCCGGTGGCTCCGCGCAGATCGAGGGATCGGTGGCGGATGAGCAGGAGCAGGAGCAGGGCTGACGGGCCCGATGCCGTCGGGCCCTGGGCCCGTGCCCACGGCGAGCAACCACTGATGGACGACCACCGGGGGCCGTCCCGCCGCGGCGGGGCGGCCCCCGGTGCTTGCGCTGGCCGCCCCGGGCGCTCCGGGCGAGCAGGGCGCGGGTGATGGGGACGACGCCGGCGTGGAGCTGGCGCCGGGTGTTGGTGATGCCGGCCTTGGGATGGGGCGTGGGGCGGGCCGCAATCCGACGTCGAGCTACCCGGAAGACCGCGCCCAGTGCCCGTCGCGGTGCTGGCACAATTGCCCGGTGATCACTGCAGCAGCCGACGGTTCCTCCCTGTCCAATCCCGGCCCCGCCGGCTGGGCCTGGTACATCGATGACAGCACGTGGGCGGCCGGGGGCTGGCCGCATGGCACCAACAACATGGGCGAGCTGATGGCGGTGCTGAACCTCCTGCAGCAGACCGCCGTCGTGCCCGACGAACGGCTGCTGATCCTGTGCGATTCCCAGTACGTGATCAACTCGGTCACCAAGTGGATGCCGGGTTGGAAGCGGCGCGGTTGGCGCAAGGCCGACGGCAAACCGGTGATGAACGTCGAGCTGCTGCAGGAGATCGACCGGCTGCTGGTGGGGCGAAGCGTCAGCTTCGAGTGGGTCAAGGGGCATGCCGGGCACGCGATGAACGAGGCCGCCGATGCCCGGGCGCAGGCCGCGGCCCGCGCCTACCGCGACGGCACGGCCGTGCCCGCCGGGCCGGGATTCCAGGGTGCGGGGGAGTCCAGCGCCACCAGCCTGGACGTGGCCCCCAGCAAGCCGGAGCCGGTGGAGATCGACCTGTTCAGCGTCGACGACCAGCCGGCCACCTCCGACGCCGACGACGTGATCGCCCTGGAGGAGGCCCTGCTGCTGGACTCGGTGCGCTCCGACAAACGACGCGTGGAGGCCCTGCTGCACCCGGACTTCACCGAGATCGGGGCCTCCGGCAAGCTGTGGAGCCGGGCCCGGATGCTGGCCTCCCTGCAGCCGCTGACCAACCGGACCACGCTGGAGGTGATCGGGGTGGACACGCTGGCAGACGACGTCGTGTTGCTGCGCTGGCGTTCCCGAAGCCGCGGGGCGATCGCGCTGCGCAGCTCGGTCTGGGTGAGAACCCCGTCGGGCTGGCAACTGCGCTTCCACCAAGGAACACCCGCCGACCTGTGAGGTGACCCTGCGAGCCGAACCGTCGGCTTGCACGCCCAACGGTCGGCCTGCGATGGGTAGAACCATCGGAAGGCAACCGTCCAACGAGCAGGGTGACGGTTTCAGGGCCACAGCGCCCCTCGACAGGCGAAGGTGCCGTGGCTGGCGCTCGGGTTCCGTTTTCCCGCGTCGGATGGATCCGTCGCGGGAAAACCAAACCCGAGCGGCGACGGAGCACCGGCGGCCGTCAGCGGCGAGGGGGCTTGGGGGGTGTCCCTATGTTCCTCGTCAAGCGGCGAGGGGCATGAGTGGGGGTTCCGGTGCCGGGGCGGGTGCCCGGTAGGGCTCCCGGTTCTTG